>NZ_AKFR01000001.1:0-2500 GCF_000277665.1 Capnocytophaga sp. oral taxon 335 str. F0486
GCAGGCCTAACACATGCAAGTCGAGGGGGAGGTTACTTTCGGGTAACAGAGACCGGCGTACGGGTGCGTAACGCGTATACAATCTGCCTTTCACTGGGGGATAGCCCGAAGAAATTTGGATTAATACCCCATAGTATAGTAGTGTGGCATCACACGACTATTAAAGCCTTGGTGGTGAAAGATGAGTATGCGTTCTATTAGCTAGTTGGAGAGGTAACGGCTCCCCAAGGCGATGATAGATAGGGGTTCTGAGAGGGATGTCCCCCACACTGGTACTGAGATACGGACCAGACTCCTACGGGAGGCAGCAGTGAGGAATATTGGACAATGGTCGGAAGACTGATCCAGCCATGCCGCGTGCAGGATGAAGGTCTTATGGATTGTAAACTGCTTTTGTAAGGGAAGAATAAGGAGTACGTGTACTTTGATGACGGTACCTTACGAATAAGCATCGGCTAACTCCGTGCCAGCAGCCGCGGTAATACGGAGGATGCGAGCGTTATCCGGAATCATTGGGTTTAAAGGGTCTGTAGGCGGGCTGGTAAGTCAGAGGTGAAAGCGCTTAGCTCAACTAAGCAACTGCCTTTGAAACTGTTGGTCTTGAATGGTTGTGAAGTAGTTGGAATGTGTAGTGTAGCGGTGAAATGCTTAGATATTACACAGAACACCGATAGCGAAGGCATATTACTAACAATTAATTGACGCTGATGGACGAAAGCGTGGGGAGCGAACAGGATTAGATACCCTGGTAGTCCACGCTGTAAACGATGGATACTAGCTGTTTGGAGTAATCTGAGTGGCTAAGCGAAAGTGATAAGTATCCCACCTGGGGAGTACGTTCGCAAGAATGAAACTCAAAGGAATTGACGGGGGCCCGCACAAGCGGTGGAGCATGTGGTTTAATTCGATGATACGCGAGGAACCTTACCAAGGTTTAAATGGAGACTGACAGGTGTAGAGATACGCCCTTCTTCGGACAGTTTTCAAGGTGCTGCATGGTTGTCGTCAGCTCGTGCCGTGAGGTGTCAGGTTAAGTCCTATAACGAGCGCAACCCCTGCCATTAGTTGCTAACGAGTTGAGTCGAGCCCTCTAATGGGACTGCCGGTGCAAACCGAGAGGAAGGTGGGGATGACGTCAAATCATCACGGCCCTTACATCTTGGGCTACACACGTGCTACAATGGCCGTTACAGAGAGCAGCCACTGCGTGAGCAGGCGCGAATCTATAAAGACGGTCACAGTTCGGATCGGAGTCTGCAACTCGACTCCGTGAAGCTGGAATCGCTAGTAATCGGATATCAGCCATGATCCGGTGAATACGTTCCCGGGCCTTGTACACACCGCCCGTCAAGCCATGGAAGCTGGGGGTACCTGAAGACGGTTACCGCGAGGAGCTGTTTAGGGTAAAACTAGTGACTGGGGCTAAGTCGTAACAAGGTAGCCGTACCGGAAGGTGCGGCTGGAACACCTCCTTTCTAGAGAAGACCGAAAGTTAATGACGAATTACGAATTACAAATGACGAACAGTTAGTTTATCGATTAAATTTGTAATTAATAAGGACTTGGTTCTTTAAATCTTGCTGACAACAATAAAATTAAGGTACAGAGTAATTGATAGAGAGAAAAATACCTCTTATCTCTTACCTCTTACCTAAAAGAACAAAGTCTCATAGCTCAGCTGGTTAGAGCGCTACACTGATAATGTAGAGGTCGGCAGTTCGAGTCTGCCTGGGACTACAAGCAAAAGAAGGAAATTTCTAGGAGTGAGCTAGAGGAAGGATCCTCTTACCTCTTACCACAATCTCTTACCTAGAGACAGGGGGAATTAGCTCAGCTGGCTAGAGCACCTGCCTTGCACGCAGGGGGTCAAGGGTTCGAATCCCTTATTCTCCACAACAAACGTACATTGACATATTGGGATAAAAAGCATAAGAGATCAATAATAGATTATTGATAATCTAACGAAAGAATTAAAAAGAATCAAAGAGAACGAGGTATTTATTTAATTGATAATAGATAATTGTTAATTGAATAAAACTACAAGCGCGAAAAGTTATGTAAGGGCGTATGGGGGATGCCTAGGCTCTCAGAGGCGAAGAAGGACGTGATAAGCTGCGAAAAGTTGCGTGTATTGGCACATACGATATGATACGCAAATCTCCGAATGGGGCAACCCAGTACATTGAAGATGTACTACACCGTAAAGGTGGGCAAACCCGCTGAACTGAAACATCTAAGTAGGCGGAGGAGAAGAAAACAAAAGTGATTCCCAAAGTAGTGGCGAGCGAAATGGGATTAGCCCAAACCCACTTTGTTACGGCAGGGTGGGGGTTGTAGGACCCAGATATAGGTTGTAAAGCTGGATTAGAAGTGTTTGGAAAGGCACACCATAGAGAGTGAAAGTCTCGTATAGGCACAGTTTTATAAATCTTATGGTTATCCTGAGTAGGTCGGGGCACGAGGAACCTTGACTGAATCTACCGGGACCATCCGGTAAGGC
>NZ_AKFR01000001.1:5000-29468 GCF_000277665.1 Capnocytophaga sp. oral taxon 335 str. F0486
TTTTATCCCTATATGTTAAAAATATGATTAGGAATAGGTATTTTAGGATAAGATACAAAAGGAGTCTAAGAGCTCTTATCTTTTTACCTCTTACCTCTTACCTAAAACGATTTAAGGTGGTTATAGTCAAAGGTCTCACCTCTTACCATTCCGAACAGAGCAGTTAAACCTTTTAGCGCAGATGGTACTACACTTGTTGTGGGAGAGTATGTCGCCGCCTTCTTATAAAGAGCAATTCTGATAAAGAATTGCTCTTTTTTTATTGTTTGAAGTTGTGGGACTGCTTGGGAAGGGGAAGGACGAGTTGGAGGGAGAGTAGGAGAATTAATAGAAGTGGACTAAAAAAACAATATCTTGATTGCTAATTGCTAATAGTTTTGTATCTTTGCCCCAAAATCAATTATGCAATAATGTTGAAGATTAAATTACTTATTATATACTTACTTTTAGTTATCTCTCAAGCAGTAGCACAGGTGACCTCTCCTAATGCTACCTATAACAATGTGGATATCACTACTGTGAATGTGGATAACTTGAGTGATGCACAGATTAAAAATTATTGGGATCGCGCTCAAGCACAAGGTTATTCATTAGACCAATTCGTTGCTTTGGCTCGCAGTCGTGGTATGCAAGAAACGCAAGTAATGAAGCTCAAGCAGCGCATTATGCAACTCAGCACTTCTTCTGATATTAAAAACAAACTTAAAGAAAACACAAAAACAGGTAGACGCCCGGCTGAAGGTGATGATATTTTTGGTTATACCGGCAAAGAAAATAAAGATTCTATCACTACTAAACAGAAAAAGGATTCTATATTTGGAATGAGTTTCTTCAAGAATCCTAAAATATCTTTTACTCCTAATCTCAATATGGCAACTCCCGACAACTATCAAGTAGGTCCGGGTGATGAACTACTCGTGGAAGTTTGGGGGGCGACAGAAGGTTCTTTTAAGCAAAAAGTAGATGCTGAGGGGAATATATTCCTAAATGGTATCGGGCGTATTCACGTGGGAGGGCTTTCGTTCAGTGAGGTGAAGGCTAAGATTAATTCACAGCTCAAGCGCATTTATTCTGGTATTTCGGCTCCTGAGGGTAGTTATGCGAAAATTTATACAGGGGTAACCATCAGTCAGGTGCGTACAGTAAAGGTGAATATCATAGGAGAGGTAACAGTTCCTGGGACTTATTCGCTTAGTTCGCTTTCAACAGTGCTTAACGCATTATATGCTTGTGGAGGCCCTTCGGAAAGCGGTTCGTTTAGGGAAATAAACATCTTTCGTGGAGGTAAAAAAGTTGCTACTTTTGACGTGTATAATTTCTTAATAAATGGTTCAGAAAAAGGCAATATAGGTCTTAAAGACCAAGATGTGATTATTGTACCACCATATAAAAACCGCGTATGGGTGGACGGGAAAGTAAAACGACGTGGTTTTTATGAAACTTTAGACAATGAGACGCTAGCGAACCTCATCACCTTCTTTGGAGGTTTTACCTCTGATGCTTTTACCAATACTTTGGTGTTGGAGCGCATTAAAGATGCTAAACGAGAAGTAAAAGAGATTCTTTTTGCTGATATTTTAAAAGTAAAAATGCAAAATGGTGACCGCCTAAATGTACACGCTATTACTGATGAGTACCATAATAGGCTCAGTATAGGCGGAGCGGTATATCAGCCTGGGGTATACGAGTTTAGAGAGGGAATGACGGCTTACGACTTACTCAACAGAGCTAACGGTGTGAGAAAAGATGCTTCCTTGAATAGAGGTCTTATCTTCCGCACTGAAAACCGCGTGGATTACCAAACACTTAGTTTTTCGGTAAAAGACCTCATAGAAAAGAAAAATGATATTCCGCTAAAAGATAATGATAGTATTCATATTTTTTACAGAGATTCTCTTCAGTACAAACGCTTTGTAAAGGTAGAAGGAGCTGTAAATAAGCCAAAAGAATTACCTTTTATGGAGAATATGACAGTGGAAGATGTGATATCATTGGCAGGAGGTTTGGCTAATGGTGCAGACCCTTCGATGATTGAGGTATTTAGAGAAACTAACGATGGTAATTTTCAGAAACTAAGTCAAGCCTTTAAAGTATCGTCTAACCATCAGTTAGAGCCCCAAGGAGAACGACTTACCTTGCAACCTAACGATGTAGTATCGGTACGTTATATCAAAGGATTTACTCCTATGCAAACTGTAACGGTAATGGGAGAAGTGCTCTACCCAGGTGTTTATAGTATTCAATCTAAAGACGAACGTGTTTCGGATTTATTAGAGCGTGTGGGCGGTTTTACTCCCTTTGCCTATAAAGAAGGACTTACGCTTGTGAGAAAGAAGACAGATGAAGGAGATATTCAACAAGAAGATTTCTTAAAAGAACTCATTGAGATTGAGAACGACACGAGCAGTAGCACTTCGAATAAAACACTGAGAAGAGTAGCTAAAAAAAGCAATGAGTATCGCATAGGGCTTGATGTAAAAAAGATATTAAACCGAAAACACAGCAAATATGACCTCTTGCTCAATGACGGAGATATGTTATTAGTCCCTTCAGAAAAACAAACTGTGGAAATTAGAGGAGAAGTATTAGCGCCTTCATTAGTGCGTTATGAAAAAGGAGCTTCTATACATCAGTATGTCAGTAGTGCAGGAGGTTTTGCCAGCAGGGCGAAGAGGAGTGCTATTTATGTGATGTATGCCAATGGAGATATAAAGGCAACACGCACCTCTCTATTCTTTAAAAACTACCCAAAAATAGAGCCTGGGGCTATTATTATAGTACCTTCAAAACCCGAAAAACAACGTCTTACAACCGGAGAAACGGTGGGTATCATTTCGGCTATTACTACTATGGGGGTGTTAATTTACAGTGCTTTTAAAAAATAACTATGGAAAATAATCATCACAATACGATAAGAGAAGAAGATGAAATAGATTTGCTACAGCTTATTAATAAGCTTTGGAGAGCTAAGAAATCAATCGCTGTATTTACGTTGATATTTATGGTTATAGGGGTATTAGTAGCCTTATTTTCGGCTAAAGAATATACCGCTACCACTATTATGGTACCGCAAGCAACTGATAGCAAATCGACAGGAGGATTGGGAGGACTTGCTGCTATGGCAGGGATTAATTTAGGAGGGAACAATGCAGATGCTATTCCACTTACTACCTACTCCAAGATTATTGAAAGTGTTCCGTTTAAAAAGAAATTAGCACAGACGAAGCTTACATTTTCAGATATTCCTAATCCAATTACCTATGAGCAATATTGTAAAAGCTATGCGAAACCGAGCATTTGGAGCAGTGTGATGAGTATTTTCCGTTCAAATCCTTCTGAACCGTCTATTAAGATACAAGACACCACTCATATTACGAGTATTAGTAGAGAGGAGAGAGCTATCCTTAATAGTATCGATAATAATATTAAGTTGAATTTAAATGAAAAAGAGGGTTATATTACGCTATCGTATGCAATGCCCGAAGCACTTCCTGCGGCACAAATGTTGCAAAGTGCGCAACAGTTATTGCAAGAAACAGTAACTGAGTTTAAATTGCAAAAAGCAAAAGAGGAGTTCGACTTTGTACAACAACGTTTTATCGAAGCTGAAAAAGATTTTAAGGCAAAGCAATACGCTGTGGCAGGTTTCCAAGACCGCAATCGTGACCTTTTTAGCAACTTGCCTCAAACGCGTTTGCAACAACTGCAAGCTGAGTATAACTTAGCTTTTAATGTATATACTGAATTAGCTAAGCAACTTGAAACCAAACGTATTAAGATGAAGGAAGACCAACCAATATTTACCATTATTGAGCCTGTGAGTGTACCTAACGAACGTTCTAAACCTAAACGAATGATGATTATTGCTATTTGGACGTTTGTAGGACTCATTATAGGAATAGGTAATGTTTTTCTAAAAGACTTTAGACAACAACTCAAATCTAATAACGACTAATGACTAACGACTATATTATCTTTGATATGGACGGGGTGCTATTAGACAGTGAACCAATGCACCAAGAGATTATTTATGAGACTTTTCAGTTGAAAGGTATTCCGTTTGACAAGGCGTATATACAAACTCTCACAGGTATGTCGGCTTTTCCGATGTGGGAAAAGGTAAAACGCGATGCCCAGCGAACAGAAAGTGTAGAGGAGCTAATGCAGTTTCACCGTGATTACTTTTTCAAACGATTACCCGAAATGAAAGTACCTTTAGTACCTCACGTAAAAGAAGTGTTAGAGAAATTCAAAAATGAAGGAAAACACTTATCATTAGCTTCTTCATCTGGACGCAAACTTATCGATATTTTTACTCAGCAAACAAATATAACACACTATTTTGAAGTAATAATGAGTGGCGATGATGTGCAATACAGCAAACCTAATCCAGAGATATTCCTAAAGGTAGCCCAATGGTATCACTTGCCAGCAACACAATTTACAGTGATAGAGGACAGTACCAATGGCGTAAAAGCAGCCAAAAGTGCTAATATGCAGTGTGTGGGCTTCCAGAATCCCCTTTCAGGCGGACAAGATTTAAGTCAAGCCGACCTACTTATCCATTCAATGCAAGAATTGTTATGACAAACAGTAACATACAACTCATAGAATGTGTAACGATAGCCAATGAGGATTATTTACAATCTTTATTGGCTGTTGGTTTTTATGGTCTTGCCCTCAAAGCCAGCCTCCTCTCCTTAACCAAAGATTTAGATTTTTCAAATACCCAAACTAAAATTTTGCTCTTAGACGACGAACTGCCTGCTATTGCAAAACAAGGCATTACTATTAGCAGTTTAGCTACTACCTACCAAGCTGGCGCTACGTGTTTTTATAGTGCTATCAAAGGTTATGGTGGCTATCTTCCTACTGAAAAACTCCTCACCTTCTTTCAAACGCAACATCTCCCTACGGGTATGAACCTACTCGCTTTTGAGAGTGCTTATAACGAAGCGCTACATCAGATAATAGGTAACAGGTAACAAGTAAAGCTAGGTATGTGAGTAAGTTTAATAGCTTTTATCAAAGTTTTTTTATTTTCTCCCTAGAATCGAAATCCCTATAGCACAATCTAAACAGCGTTTGGATTGACAATAGTGTTTGTACTGTTGTAGAAGCACTTGGGTATCAAAAGCAGTAGCAACAGAGACTCCTAATTGTTGGTATTGGGCGATAATACTGTTGCTCTCGGCTGTCATTGTTTTGAGTTCTTCGATGAGAGATTCGCTCACGTCCTTGCCTAAACTTTGGTAATAGGCATATTTGAGTGGAATGAATACATTTATCCAAATAAGTGTGATGAGACTCGTACTGATAGGCTTTTTTACTTTTTTAGAAGTCTTGGTAAAGGTATAGTGGGTTTCCCAAAATTCGGAGACTCCTACGGCAAAGAGTTTTTCGATACTTTTGAAATCATTCACTTCAAGAATTTGGGAAAACAAACCTTCATTTAGTTCGTATAGCTGTGCGAGTTGCGAGAGCCGGATAGTAGGAAAACCTTGCGGACGCAAACCGGTGAAGTGTATTTTTACTACGGGTGCAGAGAGGTTGTATTTCTGTTGTAGGTAGTGATAATTTTGTAAGAGTTCACGAGGGTAGGTGAGTTCAGTTTCTTCGGGGAGTAAGCCTGCTTGCCCCAGTAGTAGTGCTTCTAAATGTAAGGGGTGTGAACGCTCTTTGCGAATAATACTAAAATCGAGATGTTTGCCCAATTGCAGGAAGGCTTCGCCGTTTACAGTGCCTCCAAAAGACTTGAGGAGCATACAAAAAAGTACTTTCTCCCAATCGAAATTAGCAGCTTTCCACAACTCGTTTACCGCAGTGGCTTTTTCTTCTAAACGTTCCACTAACAGACGTTCATTCCACGAAAGCAAAGTAATAGCAGGCACAGTGGTATATTCCTTTTCACAAGGAATAAACTGGTAGTGTGAGGCTACAGTTGTATTGTATCGCTCTAAGAGTTCGGGGGAGATAAGACCTCGAAGTTCTAAAGTAGGAATAGGCTGGTTGTTAGCATCGAATACTTCTATATCGTGTTCCCAAACTACGTGCAGAATCACATTGCGATAAGCGGGATCACTCTCGTGACCGTGCACATACCAATGCGATGATTTGAGATGCATTTCTACATTACCTGCCCATTGCTGCTCACCTATAAGCAGTTGGGCACTTTGGAAATCGGGACCTGAAAGAGAATTATACTCACCAAATGAGAGAATTTGCAAGCGCTCTCCCGTAGTAAGTACAGCGTTGAGAGGTACTTTTTTGTATTTCCATAGGTAGTGTAAGAGATCTTCTTTCATTTTGATTAGGTAAGAGATAAGAGGTAAGAAGTAAGAAATAGTACTAGTTTATTTAATTAGTAAAGGTTGTAACAATGCAAATTATTCTCGAGTTGGGATTTTTAATCTTTTTTCTGTGTATAGAAAAAGAAAATAATAAAGGGTAGCTAAGAGTGTACCGAAAATCCAACCTACCAATACATCACCTGGGAAATGTACGCCTAAATAAATACGGCTATAACTCACAATAATTGACCAGCAGAGCAGTAGGGTGACGATATATCGGGCGTTTTTCCTAAGCAAGTAACTAAAAAATACGGCTATTGCCATTGTATTGGCGGCGTGTGCTGAAAAGAACCCATACTTACCACCACAAATCACCATTCGCATTTGTCCGATAAGACTCTCATCGTGACAAGGGCGCAAGCGATGGAATCCGTATTTGAAAACGTTCGCCAGTTGGTCGGTAGTGGTGATGAGAAGGGCGATGAATACCAAGATGAGCAACACTCTTTTCCAATAGAAATACTTGAAACACAAGTATAACAAGAAAGCATAGAGGGGGATAGACGAGAGTTCATTAGTGATTACTAACCAAAGACTGTCGGCTTCGGGTGTCCCCCAACTATTGAGGGAACAGAGCAGTTGTTTATCTGTTTCTATAAGGTATTCTAACATTATTTACGTTTTTTCTTCTTTTTAAAAGCCTGTTGGAGGGCTTCAGCAGTCTTTTGTTTGCGACTTTCTCTTTGTCCTTTTTTGCGACTTCTACCCTCATCGTTGCCGTGTCTTCTACCCTCATCGTTGCCGTGTCTTCTACCGTCATCATTTCCGCGTTTGCGTCCGCCACGGTCTCTACCAGCTCCTTTGGTAGAGAGTTCTACATTGATGAAGCGACCGTCCATTTGGAAGTCGGTAAAGGTGCTCATCACCAAATCGGAGAGGTCGGCATCGGTATTGAAGAAAGAGAAACTGTTCTTTACATCTACTTTGAAAACATCATCACGACCTAAATTAAGGGTTGCTTTGAGGAAATCTTTGAGAGATTTCCAGTCGTAGCCATCGCGCTCACCTATGTTGATGAAATAGCGCACTTCATCGCTACTTCCCCCACTGCGGCTTTCGCGCTCGTTCTCTACCGATAAGTTTTCAGCATTTTTATAATAATTGAAGAAACGCGTAAACTCTACTGAGAATATTTTTTTGATGAGCTCTTCACGATTTACTTCTTGCAGTTCTTTATAGATAGCTGGCAAATAATCGTCGATGGCAGGGTTTACTTCTGTATTTTTGAGGTTGTTAGCCAAGTGATAGAGCTGTATCTCGCAGATTTCCATACCCGACGGCAATTGTTTCTGCTCAAAAGGTTGCCCTATCATCTTTTCGATAGTTTTTATTTTCTTCACCTCACTTTTTGGTAAAATTACCATCGAAATTCCCGATTTACCGGCACGACCTGTACGCCCACTGCGGTGGTTGTAGGTTTCTATTTCGTCGGGCAATTGGTAGTGAATTACGTGAGTGATATCGTCTACATCGATACCGCGGGCAGCGACATCGGTAGCGACGAGCATTTGTATTTGGCGTGCACGGAAAGATTTCATCACCAAATCACGTTGATTCTGACTCAAATCGCCGTGAAGGGCAGCAGCATTGTAGCCGTCTTCAATGAGTTTTTCGGCTACAGCCTGTGTATCGCGTTTGGTACGGCAAAACACTACTGAGAAGATATCGGGATTAGCATCGGCGAGGCGTTTTAGGGCTTGGTATCTATGGCGACCGCTCACTATATAGTACTCGTGTTGCACGGTGTTAGTAGCCTGATTGCGAGTTCCTACTGTTATTTCGATAGGCTTACGCATAAACTTGCGCGCTATCTTAGCCACCTCGTTAGGCATAGTAGCCGAAAAGAGCCAAGTACTTTTTTCTTGAGGGGTATGCGATAGAATTGCGGTAATATCTTCATAGAAGCCCATATTGAGCATTTCGTCGGCTTCGTCGAGCACACAATAATTGATATGACTGATATCTACGAAGTTACGGCGTATCATATCTTGCATACGCCCAGGAGTAGCTACGATAATTTGTGCGCCTTTTTTGAGGCTACGCGCTTGTTCCTCAATACTTGCGCCGCCATATACCGCCACTACGTTCACCTTAGGGAGGTACTTAGCATAATTGCGGAGTTCAGAAGCGATTTGCAAGCAGAGTTCGCGTGTAGGCGAAAGGATAAGACCTTGAGTTACACGGCTATCAGTATCAATCAATTGGAGGAGAGGGAAGCCAAAAGCGGCTGTTTTACCAGTACCTGTTTGGGCTAAAGCTACCATATCAGCACCATTTGCCAAAAGAGTAGGAATGGCTTTTTGCTGAATTTCAGAAGGAGTTTCAAAGCCCATATCGCTGATGGCTTTGAGGATAGGTTCATCAAGACCTAATTGTTCAAATAAATTCATTAATACAATTTGTAAATTAGCAAATTTGCCAATTTGCTAATGTATTCTAAAGCGCAAAGGTACAACAATATTTTCAATTGACAATTGATAATTGACAATTAAGAAGAAAAAACTTTGCCAAAGGTGCGAGCCACACGGACAGGAAACTTTGGCAAAGTATGATATAATAAATAATTTATATTGTGTTTCTGCTTATTTTTTTATAAAAAAGGAAACAATCAAGAAAATTATTGCAATGGACATTATTGCGAATCCTGCTATGCGAAACCCCTTATAAAAAAACGTTTTATCTTTATCGTCTACTATCTGGTGTTCACTGGGAGTTTCGGGCAAATAAGCTACTGTAATACTCTCGCCTGCTCGATAATTGGTTTGACGGCTACCACTATGAGCCCCAAAATAGGTTACACAAAAAGTATGAGCCGAATTAGCATATTTCAAGTTTATAGGGGCGTTTGAGTTCAGAACAAGAGGTTTTACAATATAAGTATTTTCTCCTACAGTATACTTATAGACTACATAAGTCCTATTATTAAAACCAATACCTCCTACACCTTGAGTGCCTGATTTGACAATTTCTAACACCTCTCCTTGTGCTTTCCCTTGATATAGTTTTTTGTTCTTTTCGGTAATTCTTTTGTTAATCTCAGCAGTGACCAAGAATACAAGCGCAAACAGAAAGAATATGCCAGAGCTTAGCAACATTCCTATTTGGTTGTTCATTTGGTTGTCCATTACCTTAGTGATTTATTTATTGGATACTAATATCCACTCTCCGCTGTTTATTAGGGGGTCAGCTTGTTTGAACTTGAGTTCTTTGCGTTCACCGGTGCGGATGTTTTGGATTACTACCTTATCGTTACGACCAATTTTAGGTTGTTCGCGTACGATGGTTTCTACTACCGAACGGCGCTGTGAGGCTTGTTGCCCTACTTCACGGGCGCGTTGCGCCATTTCATCGCTGTTGAGGGCTTCTTCCTTATTGGTTTGGTAGTGCTCACGGGTGCGTTGTGGCGCGTGGGCTTCCTGTACGGGTGGATTTTGAGTAGGCAATTCGGCTTTGAACAAGAAAGAAATAATCTCTTTGTTTACCTTATCGACCATAGCTTTGAACAACTGATAAGCTTCAAACTTATAGATGAGTAGTGGGTCTTTCTGTTCGTGTACCGCTAATTGCACTGATTGTTTGAGTTCGTCCATACGGCGGAGGTGCGTTTTCCACTCTTCGTCGATGATGCCAAGCGTAATATTCTTCTCGAAATCGCTTACGAGTTTCTTACCTTGGGTTTCGTACGCCTCTTTGAGGTCGGTTACGATGTTGAGCATCTTTTCGCCATCGGTGAAAGGTACGACGATGCGCTCGTAAGTATTATTAGGATTTTCGTATACCTCTTTAATCACTGGGAAGGCTTGAGCGGCACTGCGTTCAGCTTTTTCCTGATAGTGTTTGAGCGCTTCGTGATACAAGGTAAAAGTAAGGTCGTTTGGCGATTGTTTAGCAAATTCGGCTTCTGAAATTTGTGTTTTCAGTGAGAAATATTTGATGAGCTCGAAAGTGAAATTCTTGTAGTTATTTCCACCTTTGTTGTTTTCTACTATATTCTCGCAAGTATCAAATATCATATTTGCCAAATCCACTTTTAGGCGTTCACCTTCAAGAGCGTGGCGACGGCGTTTATAAATTTGCTTGCGTTGTGCGTTCATCACGTCGTCGTACTCCAACAGACGTTTACGCATACCGAAGTTGTTTTCTTCTACCTTTTTCTGAGCTGCCTCGATGCGTTTGGTCATCATAGAGTGCTGAATTACATCGCCTTCTTTATGACCTAAGCTGTCCATTAGTCGGGCAATACGTTCAGAACCGAAGAGGCGCATTAGGTTATCTTCGAGAGAAACGAAGAAGAGTGAGCTACCAGGGTCACCTTGACGACCAGAACGACCGCGCAACTGACGATCGACACGGCGAGAGTCGTGGCGTTCGGTACCTATAATTGCCAGACCTCCTGCAGCTTTTACTTCGGGGGTTAACTTGATGTCGGTACCACGTCCTGCCATATTGGTTGCGATGGTTACCACACCACTATGTCCGGCTTCGGCTACGATTTCAGCTTCTTTTTTATGTAATTTAGCGTTCAACACATTGTGTTTTACCTTGCGCATTGTAAGCATACGGCTGAGGAGTTCTGAAACTTCCACAGAAGTAGTACCTATCAACACAGGACGACCAGCTTCCGATAGTTTTACTACCTCATCGATTACGGCGTTGTATTTCTCGCGTTTGGTTTTATAGATAAGGTCGTTGTGGTCTTTACGAGCGATAGGACGGTTCGTAGGGATTTCCATTACATCGAGTTTATAGATTTCCCAGAACTCACCCGCTTCGGTGATAGCAGTACCCGTCATACCCGCTAACTTGCTATACATACGGAAGTAGTTTTGCAAGGTAATAGTCGCGTAGGTTTGGGTAGCAGCCTCAATTTTCACATTCTCTTTAGCTTCAATCGCTTGGTGCAAACCATCGGAATAACGACGACCGTCCATAATACGACCTGTTTGTTCATCGACGATGAGCACTTTGTTATCAATTACTACATACTCTATATCTTTTTCAAAGAGAGTGTAGGCTTTGAGCAATTGGTTAAGGGTGTGAATGCGTTCGCTTTTTACGCTAAAATCTTGGAATAATTTATCTTTTAGTTTAGCTTCTTCTTCAATAGGAAGACCTTGGTTCTCGATATTAGCAATTTCTACCCCAATATCAGGTAAAACAAAGAAATCTTTATCACCATCGTAGGCAATATCAGCAAACCCTTTATCGGTAAGCTCGATTTGGTTGTTTTTCTCATCAATCACGAAGTACAATTCGGCATCTACCTTTGGCATTTCGCGATTGTTATCCTGCATATAGTAATTTTCAGTTTTTTGGAGCAGTTGTTTTACCCCTTCTTCGCTGAGGAACTTGATGAGTGCTTTGTTTTTAGGCAAACCGCGATACACGCGCAAGAGTTGGAATCCCCCTTCTTTGGTATCCCCTTCGGCAATGAGTTTGCGGGCATCGGCTAATACTTTGGTGAGGTAAGTACGCTGTTTGTTTACCAAATTTTCAACTAAAGGTTTCAGTTCGTTGAACTCGTGCAATTCGCCTTTAGGGGTAGGACCTGAGATGATGAGCGGTGTACGAGCATCGTCTATCAATACAGAGTCGACCTCATCGACAATGGCATAGTTGTGAGCGCGTTGCACCAAATCTTCGGGAGTGTGCGCCATATTGTCGCGGAGGTAGTCGAAACCAAATTCGTTGTTAGTTCCGTAGGTAATATCGGCATTGTAGGCACGGCGACGTGCTTCGGAGTTAGGTTGGTGATTGTCGATACAATCCACACGCAAACCGTGGAACTCAAATAAAGGTCCCATCCAGGCACTATCTCGGCGTGCCAAATAGTCGTTCACGGTTACCAGGTGCACTCCATTCCCCGTTAGGGCATTGAGGTAGACTGGCAAGGTAGCCACAAGGGTTTTACCTTCCCCTGTTTGCATTTCGGCAATCTTACCTTGGTGAAGGGCAATACCTCCAATGAGCTGTACATCGTAGTGTACCATATCCCAAGTAACATCTTTACCAGCGGCGTCCCAGTGGTTTTTCCACACGGCTTTATCACCCTCAATCGTCACATAGTCGTGGGTAGCCGATAGTTCGCGGTCGTGTTCGGTAGCGGTAACGGTAATTGTTTCGTTATCAGCAAAACGACGGGTAGTTTCCTTCATTGTTGCGAAGGCTTCGGGAAGAATTTCGTTTAATACTTTTTCGGAGACTTGATAGGCTTCGCCGTTGAGTTTATCTATTTCGGTATAGAGGTCTTCTTTAGCGTCGATATCGTCAGTAGCATTTGCTTGGGCTTCGAGTTCGGCTATTTTAGTATCGAACTCAGCACGAGCGTCTTTTATTCTTTGTTTGAACTCAATAGTTTTTGCACGCAACTCATCATTAGAGATATTTTCTAACTGAGAGGCGTAAGTTTTTATTTTTTCAACGATAGGTTGGATTGCTTTTAGGTCGTTTTTGGCTTTATCGCCAACGAAAATTTTAATAAGGGAATTGATAATGCTCATTATAATGATTAATGATTAATGATTAATTTTTAACTTTGCCAAAGGTCATAGCACGAGTCGTAGCACGACAAGCAATTTAGAACCTTGACAAAGGTCATACTGTAAGTTTGTCAATAAATATACCAAAAGGCGAGAACTGACAATTTGTCACTATATTGATTTGCTAATCTGCTACTTTGCTGATTTGCAAATTAAAAAAAGTCTCCTCAGAGAGACTTTTTATTTTTGTTTTAATATTCATCTTCATTCCATAGGTAATCTTCCTCCGACGGGTAATCAGGCCAGATTTCGTCGATAGATTCATACATATCCCCTTCGTCTTCTATTTCTTGAAGGTTTTCCACCACTTCCATAGGAGCGCCTGTACGGATAGCATAATCGATAAGCTCGTCTTTAGTAGCAGGCCAAGGAGCATCACTTAAATAAGATGCAAGTTCTAACGTCCAATACATAAACTAATAGAATTTTATAAATTTCGCGCAAAAGTAATACTTTTTATTTATTATACAAAATAATTTGCTAATTTGTCACGGCGTGTATAGCCTTTCTTCATTTTGTGCTACTCACAAAATATCAGAGCAGGTTCTTTCAGATATACATTTAGCACTACCGAATCTTTCTCTTTCATCTTTATATTATTTATATACACACCTTTATATCCTGAAAAAGTAGTGACTTGCACATCGTATTTTCTATTAGGAAGAAGATAAAAATTAGCTTCTTTATAATTTGAAATAATAGGCAGTCCATTAATATGTAAATACAAATTACTAGTTGACAAAGAGCCGTCTCCTTCAAAAATTTTAATATTTAAAATACTTTTAACCGACGCCCTTTTACTTTTATAATAAGACAATGAGTAATCATCGCCTTTCTTGCCAATTTTCTCTTGATAAGGATCTATTTGCCTTTTCATAGAATTGCAACTACTAAGAAATATTAGAAGACTAATTACAAAGATTGTTAGGATTTGCTTCACGTTCATATTTTGCTATTTTAAATATTTCTTCTTTCTCTTCGTCAGATAGTTTTTGATATTCTTCTGTTCCTTCTAATTTACTAATTTGCTAATTTGTTAACTTTTTCATTATTCTTAAGAGTCTTAGATATCACATTATAAGGTCCTGTGATAATCTCTTCATCTTTAGCTACACCTGAAAGGATTTCGATATTCACATTGTCTTGAATGCCAGTAGTTACCGCACGGAGTTCGGCTTTACCGTCTTTGAGCACAAACACCGCTTCCTGCTTTTTGTCGGCTTCTTCCTTAGGGGTTTTAGGGTCGATTTCAGATTTCTTTTTTACAATAATGGCACTGATAGGTACCGCGACTGCGTCTTTTTTGGTTTGGGTGATAATATCTACCGTTGCGGTCATACCTGGACGGAAGGGCGAATAGCCAACAGGTTTGCTTTCTGAGAGGTCTTTATACGATGCTTCTTCGATGTGTATCTTGACTTTGAAGTTCGTTACTTGGTCTGCACTGGTGGTGGTATTGGCGGTATTGGCGATATTGGTAACGGTACCTTTGAACACGCGTTTTAGGTAAGCATCTACTTCGACATTCACTGAGTCGCCTACACTTATTTTTACGATATCGTTCTCATTTACATCTACTTCCACTTCCATATTATGAAGATTTGCCACACGCATAATCTCGGTACCCGTCATTTGCATTGTACCTACTACGCGCTCGCCTAACTCTACGCTGAGCTTAGAAATAGTGCCATCGGTAGGTGAATAAATAATTGTTTTTTTGAGGTTGTCTTGGGCTTCGGAAACACTTGCCATTGCACTCTGTACATTAAAACGAGCTGACTCGCGAGAGGCTTTGGCTACCTCGTAGGCTGAAACAGCTTTATCCCAATCGGATTTTGAGATTACGCCCTTATCGAACAAGACTTTGTTGCGCTTATAACTCTCTTCGGCTTCTTTGAGGGTAGCGCTGGACTGTTGTAAGCTGGCGCGTACGGTTTCTAAACTTGCAGCACTACGCTTTACTACCGATTGGTAAATATCGGGGTTGATGCGCACCAAAAGGTCGCCTTTTTTTACCATTTGCCCTTCTTTTACAGGGAGTTCTATAATTTCGCCTGATACTTCTGACGATATCTTGATTTCTAATTCGGGTTGTATTTTTCCTGTAGCCGACACTTTTTGGATGATTGTTGTAGGAATTACTTTTTGAGTTTCGACGTTTATGGCAGAATTTTCTTCGCCAAACCAACCTGCTTTTTTACCAATAATCAAAATGATAATTAGCAATATAACGGCTAAAATAATGAGAACGGTTTTTCTTTTCATAATAGTGAAGTTGTTTTCAGGTGCAAAAGTATAAAACAATTAGTAAATTAGCAAATTTGAAAATGAGAAAATGAGAGAATGAGAGAATTAGAAAATGAGAGAATTAGAAAATGAGAGAATTAACAGATTAGAAAATGGGGTAAATGCCAATAATACCACCAAGGGGAATGGACGGGTCGGATAGGTCAGAGGAGGGGTTGTAGTATTCGGAAAGAAACGGAGAAATTCAAAAGAAGGTTAAGAGGAGTTTTGATGAAAAAAGGCTGTGAGGAGGGTGGGGTTAGCTTATAGAGAGCTTATAGGAAGCTTATACGAATCTTGGACGATTGGTATAGAAAGGGTATATAAGTAGTTGATTTATATTGTGATACAACAACGCTAAAAATGCCAAAAACGGGGTTTCGAGGCGAAAGAAAAGGAATCCTCACCCCAATCACATACTCTCCTATTCGGAGACTTCTCCCAAGGAGAGGGAGAATGTAGTGACCGAAAAGGGGGAGTGTAGTGACGGAAAGGGGAATAGAATTAGCAAATTAGAAAATGAGAAAATGGGGTGGTGTTCGGGTCTTAGGAAATAGTCACTAGGGGGGAAGTGTGACAGAAAAGAGAATTGTTATATATCAAGCAGACATCTATTTATCTGTTGCCTACAACAAAGTGTTCCCACACAATGGATTTCTTTTGGTAATAATCAGTGATAAGCTGAGAAGGACGCTTCTTTTTAAAGAAGTGAAATCTTTTATAGAAATGAAGATGTGCCTTCACAATCGCCCACAAAAAGCACGGTTTGCCCTGCAAAAGGAAACGCACTCCTGCAATACCGTCCAACACCATACGGAGGAAGAGCGTAGTGTAAAGGCTTTTGGAAGGGAGGTTTTTCAGTAACATAAAAAGGCTGTTGCGAAAGTTGAGGTAGGTTTTCTTAGGGTTGGTAGCTGTGAGTGTTGCCCCTCCCACGTGATAGACGGTACTCTCGGCGCAATACACTACCTGCTTGCCGAGGTGATGTACCCGCCAACACAAGTCGACTTCTTCTTGATGTGCGAAGAAATCTTCGTCGAAGCCACCTAATAGGTGGAATATTTCTGCGCGAATAAAAAAGCACGCCCCCGATGCCCAAAAGATAGGGGAGGGGGATGGGGTGTTGTACTGACCTTTATCTTCTTCTACGCACTCAAATACTCTCCCTCTGCAATACGGAAACCCGTACTTGTCGATAAAGCCCCCAGCTGCTCCTGCGTACTCGAAATAAGAGGGGCGTTTTTCATCTTTTATCTTGGGTTGTACTACGGCAATACGTTCGTCTTCAAAAGTGCGTAAGATGGGAGTGAGCCAGCCTTCGGTTACTCGTACATCGGAGTTGAGCAGACAGAAGACATCGGCATCAATGTGTTGTAAAGCGCGGTTGTAGCCCCCTGCATACCCACTATTAGTAGGGTTTTCTAGGATAGTTACTTCGGGGAAGTGTGAGCGTAGAAAAGCGACGGAATCGTCGGTGGAAGCATTGTCAATCACATAGATTTGCCCTTCGGCAGCATATTGTACTACCGAGGGGAGGAATTGTTGCAACAGTGTTTTGCCGTTCCAGTTGAGTATTACGATGGCGAGAGTCATAGAGTGAGGTTGTTATAATGAGGAAGGTCTGTTAAGAATATATATTTGTATTGGTTATAGTCCATTTGGCAATAATAATGAGTAATGCCGTTAGTGACCATTAGGTATTGGGCATTGAGGCTGAGGTTATAGCGTGCAATCTGGTCGAATGTTTGTTGGGTGATAGTCACGTTAGGCGCTTTGCATTCCACTACCAAGAGCACTACTCCTTTTTTGGAATAGACAACCACGTCGTAACGCTTAGCGAGTCCGTTTACAGAGAGCTTTTTCTCGACATTGATAAGCGATTTTGGATAACCTTTTTCTTCTATGAGGAAATGTACTACGTGTTGGCGCACCCATTCTTCGGGTTGTAGTACCACGTACTTGCGACGAATAAGGTCGAATATCCACAACTTATCGTCAACTTTTTTCAGGCGAAAAGAGTAGTTTTTGAAATTTAGAGCTTCCATACTGCAAAAGTAGAATATTTTTTGTATTTTTGCACTATGAATGAAGTAAAAACTATTGTAGCTAACATAAAAAAAGGAATTATAGCCCCTATCTACTTCCTGATGGGGGAAGAACCTTATTTCATAGATATTGTCTCTGATTACATTGAAGACCACGTATTACAAGAAGACCAAAAGGGATTTGACCAAATAGTGCTCTATGGTCAAGACGTGAGTGTGCCGGCTATTATCGACTATGCACGTCGGTTCCCGATGATGAGCGACCATCAAGTGATTATCGTAAAAGAGGCGCAAAACCTCAAAAGCACTATCGACCAACTCGTACCTTATGTAGAAAACCCTACGCCTACGACCGTATTGGTGTTCTGTTACAAATACGAGAAGTTAGACGCTCGCAAGAAATTGTTGAAAACCTTGCAAAAGAATAAGGATTGCGTGCTCTTGGAAAGCAAAAAGCTCTACGAGAATCAGATAGCTACGTGGTTACCTGATGTGTTGAAGAAGAAACATCTCAGCATTCAGTCTAAAGCGATACAGATGTTAGTAGATTTCTTGGGTACCGACCTGAGTAGGATACAAAACGAGATAAACAAATTGGCGCTCATCGTCCCTGAAAATACAGAAGTAACGCCTGATATTATAGAGAAGAACATAGGGATTAGCAAGGAGTTTAATAATTATGAACTCAAGAGTGCTATTGCTGTAAACGACAGTTATAAGGTAACACGTATTTTGAAACACTTCGCCGATAATCCTAAGGATAATCCTTTGGTGATGACACTTACGGTGCTTTACGGTTATTTCCAACAGCTCTTAGGCTTTCACGGTCTCACCGACCAAAGTGAAAAGAATGTAATGGCGACCCTAAAAGTACCTATCTTTGGTATCAAAGACCTTCGTTCAGGCGCTCAACATTACCCAATGAAGCGCGTAAGCGCCATCATAGCTAACTTGCGCGAAATAGACCTAAAAAGCAAAGGATTAGGTGCTACTAATAACCTCACAGAAGCTGACCTCCGCAAAGAACTTATTATAATGCTTAGTACTCAATGATAAATCGTTACTGTGGCGTACACCAGTAATTTGTACATATAAAAAAGGCTGTCGAACAAACTTATCTGTTCAACAGCCTTTTTATTCTATGTCACACTGTGACTGCCTGCCACGCTATAGTCTACCAACGGATGATAGCACTTGCCCAAGTAAAGCCACTACCAAAGGCAGCAAGTACTACGAGATCTCCGTCCTTGATTTTGCCTTGTTGAACTGCTTCGGTAAGGGCGATAGGTATAGAAGCTGCGGTAGTGTTACCGTACTTCATTATATTGTTGAATATTTGTTCATCGGTGAGT
This sequence comes from Capnocytophaga sp. oral taxon 335 str. F0486, assembly GCF_000277665.1. Taxonomy (NCBI): domain Bacteria; kingdom Pseudomonadati; phylum Bacteroidota; class Flavobacteriia; order Flavobacteriales; family Flavobacteriaceae; genus Capnocytophaga; species Capnocytophaga sp. oral taxon 335. Next base: position 23,573 of record NZ_AKFR01000001.1, read on the forward strand.
TTGAATTGGTGTTGTACAAACTGTGAGATACGCAAATTAGCTTGGTGAGGAATCAACATATTAATATCTTTGTGAGAAAGACCATTGCTTTTCAATCCCTCTTCTATCACTTCCGCAAAGCGAACCACAGCATTTTTAAATACAAACTGACCATTCATATTAGGGTAATAACTCACATCATCAGGGTCGTTTTCTGCCAATAATTCGGTTACCCATTTGGTGCCTACCCCTGGGGTAATCATTGCTAATTGTTCGGCGTGTTCACCTTGACTGTGCAAGTGAGTAGAGAGAATACTGCGTTCGGGGTCATCGGAGCGAGAAACGATAGCAGCACCTGCTCCATCGCCAAAGAGCACTGCCATATTGCGACCGCGAGTGGTCATATCCAGTGCGGGCGATTGGGTTTCAGCACCTATCACAAGGATATTTTTGTACATACCCGTTTTGATATACTGGTCGGCTACTGAAAGGGCATAGATAAAGCCCGAACATTGGTTGCGAATATCGAGAGCTCCCACAGTAGGCAAACCCAATTCTTTTTGTACCAATACCCCACAACCTGGGAAAAAGAAGTCGGGACTGAGGGTTGCAAATACAATAAAGTCGATTTCTTCTTTATTGATTTTAGCGGCTTCAATAGCTTTCAAACTTGCTTTTACACCCATTGAGGTAGTAGTGTCAGAACCTCTTAGTGCGTGACGACGTTGCTGAATACCGGTGCGCTCTTGAATCCATTCATCGCTGGTATCCATTAGCTTGGATAAGTCGTCGTTAGTAACTACGTTTTCAGGGACATAAAATCCTAATCCCTTAATTCTTGAACGATATAACATATTTTTAGTTTTTAGTTATCTAAATATATACTTCTAACAAATCCATTCCTTTGGTTTTTACCTCTAATTTGTGACAAGAAGCAGGAAAAAGCACTGTTTCACCTTGCTTGATAGGTAATTCGGTAGTACCATCACCTATTATACCTTCGCCTTTTACGCACATATAGATATGGAAAGAATCGTCTTGTGAAAGTTGTTTTTCATAGCCTGCGGTAAGCGGTAGCAAATTGGTAATAAAATAAGGACAATTCACCACTTTGTTTACCGTGTTAGTGTCTTTGGTATAAGCCACTTTAAAGTCGTCTTTCTTCTCGTAGTCGATTGCATCGAGAGCGAGTTCAGTGTGAAGTTCTCGCAAGTTGCCATTTTTATCGCGACGGTTAAAGTCGTACACGCGGTAGGTGATATCACTAGTTTGTTGTATTTCAGCAATGATAATTCCCTTACCTATGGCGTGTACTTTGCCCGTGTTGATGAAGAAAGTATCGCCATCTTTTACTTTTTCGTAGTTGAGAATATCGGTGAGTGTATCACTATTGAGGTGCTGTTGATACTCCTCTTTGGTTACTGTTTTGTTGAAGCCTACAATCAGTTCAGCTCCTGCATCGGCATGAAGCACATACCACATTTCGGTTTTACCAAAAGAGTTGTGGCGTTCTCTTGCCAATTTATCATTAGGGTGCACTTGTATAGAGAGGTCTTCACGTGCATCTATAAACTTAATAAGGATAGGAAAATCACGACCAAAACGCTGGTGTACGTGTTTGCCTAATAGTTCATTAGGGTACAAATCAATGAGTTCTTGCAGACTTTTACCTTCAAGAGCTCCATTGGCTACTACTGAGATGTCGCCAGGTACGCCTGATACTTCCCAACTTTCGCCTGTAATATCGCTTTCAATAGGTTTGTTGAATAATGTTTTTAGTTTAGTGCCTCCCCAAAGGCGTTCTTTGAGGATAGGTTTAAATTTTATTGGATACATTTTTATTAAGGTTGTTAGTTAAAGTGCAAAAATACAAATATTTTTTTAATTAGCCAATCAGTTGTTAGCACATTTACTAATCATTTTAAGTTTTTCAGCATAAATTGTGTCATCATCTCTGCTGCTTGCGCTTCTTTCGACGTAAACAAATGGTCTCCCTTTTCAATGAGACTTACTTTACAATGTTTATAGAAATAAGGCAGATTTTCACTGTAAGTATAAGAGAGCATTCTATCGCCCGTACCGTGAATTACCAATACATTGCCTTTATATGCTCTCGCTTTCTGAATGAGTTTACACCGTTGTGCTGAGAGGATATAGTCCTTCCCCACAGTTACCTTCCCTCCAAAAAAGGAAAGCTCCTCAGGTACATTCAATGGGTCGAAAGTGGCATCGAATAGTACCCCTTGTGATAGTATGTCGTGAATTGTAGAAGCAGGTGCTAATAAGCCTAATGCTTTAACGTTTTTCTTTCCTAATTCTGCACTTAAAAGCATCGCTATAGCCCCTCCTTGCGAGTGTCCTATCAAGCCTATCTTACCTACGAAAGGGAGTCTTTTAGTAAATGCCATTATGCGCCGTGCATCTTCTAACTCATTATCTAACGACATTTTCTTAAAATCTCCTTCACTTTCGCCGTGTGCGTTAAAGTCAAAGCGTACTGAAGCAATACCGTGTGTTGCTAAGCTATCTGCCAAAGTAGCATATAGCTTTTTGTCTTTATTGCTAGTCAGTCCGTGGAAGATAATCACAGTAGGGATTTTCTGAGACTTTTTCACAGTATCAGGAGTGGTAACCACTCCGCGAAGTGTTCCTACAGCTCCCTGAATAGTTACAGGTTCAGTTTTGGCATTTACCAAGTTAATAGTAACTAAAAAAGTAAAAATTATGTTCCTAAGTTTCATATATTTGAATTATTAAACAGTTATTAGTATCTAATCATTATTCATTAACCATTAATCATTATGTCTGTACATTTCCTCAAACGGCAATCTAAACCTTTCGCCCCAGATACCGCGCTGTTCACGAAGCCACAAGTAATCACCATATTCACTTCTGCTCCGCAAGGCAAGTGTAATAACTTCTTAATGCGTCTGCTATCGTAACCCTCTAACGGACACGTATCGTAACCCTCCTCTGCCATTGCTAGCATAAAGGTCTGTGCTACGAGTCCACAGCTTTTGTGTACACTTACGCGAATATCGCCTTCCGAGAGCTGTTGCATCATAGGTCGAAACCAACTGGTAACCACCCCAAATGCTTTGCGGAAGAGCCCTAGTAGCCCAAAAAATCTACTATACACAAAAGGCATCAGCTTACTGTAATACGCCTCTTTATCTTTAATGCGTTTGGCTTGCCTTTCGGGCGGACTGTTGCGCTGTACATTACCACGCTCAAACTCCAAGATAGTACGAGCGTGAGCGCGGTGTTTGTCCTGACGAGTAACGAATACCACCATTTGTTGTGCCGTGGTAGCCGTACGCTGGTCGAGGCAGGCGTGTGCTAATTTCTCTAACAAAGCCTTATCAGTGATGTGGTAGAGCTCGTACAACTGCATATTAGAGCTGGTAGGTGCCAGTGTGGCGAGTTTAAGACATTCGCGCACCTTCTCCTCACTTATGGGTGTAGGCGCATAATAACGCACCGCTCTCCTAAAGTTCAATATATCTTTTAACATAGTTCGTTAGTTTTTAGTCATCGTAAGGGCAAAAGACAATTCGCTCACATATAATTAGTTCGCCAAAGACAAACCCTTCTGAATCGTTCACCTTGCCCGATTTGACTCTATTACTAAAATACAAAAGTACAACTTTTCCTCAATATAAATAATAGTAATATTTCTTCCATATCATTTCACATACATACTATCTATTACTGTCTTTGCCTTTTCTCTTTTACCTCTTTTCCTCAACTTCTCCGATTTTCTCCGAAAGTACGCGACTAAACGCCTCCCCATTTCACTAGGCACAGCCTCATTCCTCTAACTTAGGCTCGCACCCCTTTTTCTAATTCTCTCATCTTCTAATTTGCTAATTAATCTGTCCCTGTGGTTTCCACCTTTTACCTAACAAAAAAGAGACCACCTTCTTGGCAGTCTCTCTTTGTTTATTAAGTAAAATAATAACCTATGAAAACATTTCTTTTACTTTCTCAAAAAACGATTTCTCGTTCTTGTCGGGTTTAGGAGCGAAGTTCTCGTCTTCTTGCATTTCCTTAAAGAAGGCTTTTTGCTTGTCAGTGAGCTTTTTAGGCGTCCATACATTCACGTGAATGATAAGGTCACCGGCACCACGTCCTTGCAAGTTAGGTACACCTTTACCACGCAAGCGCAATATTTTTCCTGACTGTATTCCCTCGTCTAGTTTAATGCGCACCTTTCCTGTAACCGTTTCAATCTCTTTAGAAGCACCTAAAACTGCTTCAGGAAAACTAATATAAAGGTCGTAATGCAAGTTGTCGCCTTCGCGTTTTAAGGTTTCGTGTTCTTGTTCTTCAATGAGCACAAGCAAATCACCCGCTACACCATTCTTCGTAGGTGCTTCATTACCCTTGTTGTTTATCTTTAACTGAATACCATCTATCACTCCTGCGGGAATTGTGATAGGGATAGTCTCTTCTATGGTTTTTAATCCTTGCGAATCGCTGTCAGCACCACGTTTGTCAATCACTTCGCCCGAGCCTCCACAAGCAGTACAAGTAGTAGCCGTTTGCATTACGCCTAACATCGTATTCATTTGGCGTACTACCTGTCCACGTCCGTGACAAGTAGGGCAAGTTTTATAGGTAGTATCTTCAGCTTTTACCTTACGGCGTACTTTTACTTTCTTCTCAGTGCCTTTTACGATATCTTCAAGCGTAACTTTCACCCGTATACGCAAGTTTTCTCCTTTTACGTACACTTGTTGCTGACCGCTTCCTCCTCCGAAACCACTAAAACCACTGAAGCCCGAGAAATGTCCACCAAAAATATCTCCAAACTGACTGAATATATCGTCCATCGAGAAGCCTCCGCCTCCCATACCTCCTTCAAAGGCAGCGTGACCAAAGCGGTCGTACTGGGCGCGTTTATTATCATCGCTGAGCACTTCATAGGCTTCGGCAGCCAATTTAAAGTTCTCTTCAGCTTGTTTGTCACCAGGGTTCTTGTCTGGGTGATATTTCAAGGCTTGCTTCCGATATGCTTTTTTTATTTCAGCAGCGGTAGCCGTTCTCTGTACTTCTAATATTTCGTAGTAATCTTTCTTCATTCCTTCCTCCTTATTGTGCTACTACTACTTTGGGGAAACGTATTACTTTATCGCCTAATTTGTAGCCTGTTTGCACAACATCTACAATTTTGCCTTTGTCTTCAGGAGTAGGAGCAGGAATTTGGGTAACTGCATCGTGATGTTCACTGTCAAAAGTGTCGTTAGGGGCAACTTCTATTTTCTCTAATCCTTTTGATTTAAGAGTGTTTATTAGTTTATTATAGATGAGTTCCACCCCTTTAAGAGTATGTTCATCAGCCGATTTAGCCAATTCTACCAAAGCACGGTCAAAATCGTCTATTATAGGTAACAAGGCTGACAAAATGTCTTGTCCAGCAGTTTTAAAGAGCTCTGCACGTTCCTTCGCAGTGCGCTTCTTATAGTTTTCGAACTCAGCAAACAAACGCAAAAACTTGTCCTTCTCTTTCGCAAGAAGGTCTTCTGAAGTTTCTTTAACGGGCTCTTCGGGCTCTTCAACAGAAGTAGGTTCTTCAACTTCTTCCGAAGGAGTGTTATCAGTTGCCTCTTGTTCAAGTTCTAAGTCATCGTTTTTAATATCTTCGGTAATCATAATGATTCATTTTTAGTTTATTTCGTTAGTAGGTAGCAAATAATTTGCCAAAGGCTAAAAAGGTGACAATTTGACAGAAGACCCCCAATGAGCCTCTCCTCATTCCCCCTTTGAAGGTAGCTAGCGACAGCTGAGTATGTGTCCCGCGAGAGTGGAGTATGTGTAAAGAAAAACATTTTCACCACATTACCTTCGACTTTTCCGTCCCAACATTCCCCCTTTGGAGGTAGCCAGCGACAGCTGGGTATGTGTAAAGGGGGAG
>NZ_AKFR01000002.1:0-28991 GCF_000277665.1 Capnocytophaga sp. oral taxon 335 str. F0486
GAAAGCTAAATCATTAGCAGATGAACTTATAGATATGACCTTGCCTTACAAAAACTATATAAAGACAATTACTGCTGACAATGGTAATGAATTTTCAGACTTTAAGCGAGTTGAAAAGAAATTGAACCTACAATTTTTCTTTGCTCATCCTTATAGTTCTTGGGAGCGAGGTCTTAGTGAACACACCAATGGTCTTGTACGGCAATACATACCAAAAAACACTGATTTTAAAGATATTACAGATAAAGAAATTAAAAAATATCAATATAAAATTAATAATAGACCAAGAAAAGTATTAGATTTTGAAAAACCTAAAGATTTATTCTATCAGAAAGTAATCTGAAAAATTGCACTTGATGGTGGAATGGGCGCATTAAAGTATTAATAAGTATTATTTTGCGCTCTCAATAAAAGTTTATACCTTTGTGCCGAATTTTACCTTTCACCTAATTATGAAGCCATTTCGCCTCTTTTTCACTAATCGTCGCAACCTCACTTTTGTGATATGCCTGTTGCTCTCGGTATTCATTTGGTCGCTGAAGAAACTCTCTAAAAATCTCATCAGAGAATTATCGGTACCAGTAACGGTTATCAATCTGCCAGCCGACAAGGTATTTTTACCCTCTGCTCCTAACTACGTGAGAATAACAGTAGAAGGCAATGGTTTTTCTCTTCTGAAATCCTACCGACAAAATGCTACCCTCACCGTAGATTTCTCCGATTTACAAGAAGTGGGCGAACACTTCTATACACTCTCTAAAAGCAGTAAGGACAAGCTCAGCAATACTTACCTATCGAATTTCAGAATACGCTCGGTAGTCTCCGATACTCTACAACTATACTTAGTACCCAAACACACCAAAAAAATACCCGTAGTAGTACACCTAAACGTGGAATTCCCTAAAGAATACCAACTTACGGAACTGCGCCTCTTACCCGATTCGGTAGTAGCTTCAGGTAGCCAAAAAGTGATAGATACGCTCACACAAGTAACTTTCCAATACCGACACAAACGTCCGCTAAAAGACAATTTCGGTGAAACTTATACGCTCAAAAGCACTCCTTGGGTACATTATAACGCTCATAAAATTGTGATGCAAGCTTTTGTCGATAAGGTGAGCGAGCAGGAATTGCGCGTGCCTGTAAAGGTGATGGGCGTGCCAAAAGAGAGTCAAGTAAAAGTCTTCCCCGACGAAGTGAGTGTACTTTGTACAGGTGAATTGAGTATCTTAAAGACGCTTACTCCTAACGATATAGAAGTAACTGCTGATTTGTGCGAGGCAACCGACAACCATATACCACTACAACTCAATACTCATAAACGACGCATAAAGGTAGCTTTTATGAAAGAAACCTCCGTTGATTTTCTAATACGCAAAGAATGATGGTAGTAGGACTTACAGGAGGTATTGGCAGTGGCAAGAGCACGATAGCCAAAGAATTTGCTGTCTTAGGGATTGCAGTATTCAATTCAGATGAACAAGCTAAAGTCCTCATCGCTAACAATGCGCAGGTAAAGAAACGCATTATCGCTGCTTTTGGTGAGGAGGCTTACCAAAATGGGGAATATAACCGTGCTTATATCGCCCAGATTGTGTTCAACAATTCTGAGAAATTGGCGATACTCAACGGTATTGTACATCCTGCCCTTGCAAAATATTTTAAACAGTGGGCAAAGAAGCAAACTTCACCCTATGTACTGAAAGAAGCAGCTATCCTCTTTGAAAGTGGAAGCTACAAGGATTGTGATTATATCATCACGGTTACAGCACCTGAGGAAGTGCGTATTGCTCGCGTAATGGCGCGTGACCATTGCACCGAAGCCCAAGTGCGAGCGCGTATGGCACAACAATGGAGTGATGCCCAGCGCATTGCCCTTTCAAATGCGGTGATTGAGAACATCGATTTAGAAAGTGCCAAAGAACAAGTAAAGAGGATACATATTCAACTTTGCCAAAGTTTAAAACTTTGGCAAAGTTTGTAACGCAACGGCATTATTTGTCAATTGTCAATTATGAATTATCAATTGAAAAAAATTATCATTATATCAACCCTTATTATTGCCTTTTTGGGCATTACCTACGCTCTTTACGCCTTTCTGATGCAGATAGGGGTAGATGAGGGTTATGAACCTATACAACCTATTCACTTCTCTCATAAAATTCACGCAGGTGATAACCAAATCGATTGTAAATATTGCCACTCAGGGGCGCGGACTTCGGCAGTAGCAGGTGTGCCCTCACTCAATGTATGTATGGGTTGCCATAATACCATTTCGGAATATGAAGGTGAGGAGGATCTCGCCAATGGTTACACTAAGGAATTTTACACCAAAGAAATCAAGAAATTATACGAAGCAGTGGGCTGGGACGAGCAGAAATTTCGCTATACGGGCACTCCTAAAGGGGTGCAGTGGATACGCATTCACAAACTCCCCGACTTTACTTATTTCAATCACAGTCAGCACGTAGCAGTGGGTGGGTTGGAATGTCAGAAATGTCATGGCGAAGTACAACAAATGGAGGTGGTACACCAGTACGCTCCGCTTACAATGGGGTGGTGTATAGAGTGCCACCGTCAAATGCCTGTAAATGCTAACAACCCTTATTATCAGCACTATGAAGAAGTGCATAAAGCTTTGGCTAAAAAGCTAAATGTAGCCAAACTGACGGTTGCCGAAATGGGAGGTTTAGAATGTGCCAAATGCCACTATTAATAATTACGAGTTACAAATGACGAATGAGAATATACATAATATATCAACATCACGGCGGGATTTCCTAAAACTCTTAGGTTTTTCTACAGCGGTGGCTGCCTTAGCAGGTTGCGAAGGGGCGGTACACAAAACGATTCCGTATGTGATACAGCCCGAAAGCATTGTAGCAGGTGAAGCCAATTACTACGCTACTTGCATCGCCGATGGTTTTGACTTTGCCAGCGTACTGGTGAAAACTCGCGAAGGGCGACCCATTGCTGTATTGCGCAACCCCGAAGCCAAAGCAGGAGGGGCAGTGAATGCAAGGATATTGGCATCGGTGTTGAGTTTATACGATGAAAACAGGAAACCTCCCACCATTGCAGGGGAAGGTTTTTGGCAGAAAATTGAGACCGATACTCTTTCAGCCTTGGAGAAAGCAAAAGCTGAAGGGAAGCAAATTGTGATGCTCAGTCAAACACTCGCAAGTCCGTCGAGTTATGCCTTAATAGAACTCCTAAAAGAAAAATACCCTACCTTTAAACTCGTTGAATACGATACAGTATCAGAAGATGCTACTCTCACTGCTTTTGAAAAACGTTGTGGACTGCGCGCGATGCCCGATTACGATTTCAGCAAGGCAAAGCTTATCGTTTCCTTTGATGCCGATTTCTTGGGCGATTGGAATGGCGGGGGCTATGAAGCAGGCTATGCGCAAGGACGTATCCCCAGCAAAGCAAACGGAATGTCGCGCCATATTCAGTTGGAAGCTAACCTCAGCCTTACAGGCGCTAATGCCGATGAGCGTATCGCCCTCACCCCTCAACAACTAAAAATAGCTTTAGCACAATTCTATATTTTTTTAACAGAATATCAAACTTCTCATTCTGAAGATCTTCCTGCTGAAATCAATGAAAAACTCAAAGCAATAGCCGATGAAGTAAAAAAAGCGGGTAGTGATGCCGTAATCGTAACAGGTATTGATAAGGACAATGCCCAAGAACTCACCTTTGCGCTGAATAAAAGACTGAAAAGCAAGGCTTTTATACCTGAAACACCCGTACTCACGCGCAAAGGAGATATAGTGTGGAAATTCAAACCATTGCTCACCGATATGAACGAAGGTAAGGTAGGCGTTCTCTTTATCAACAATCTCAACCCTTTATACAGTTTGCCTAACGCCGAAGCATTTGCCACAGGCTTGAAAAAAGTACCTTTTTCGGTATCCTTTGCGATACGTGTTGATGAAACTGCCGTGCAAACGACCCTTTGGACGCCTCAACCTCATTATTTAGAGTCGTGGGGCGATGTAGAATTTAAATACGGGCACTACGGACTGATGCAGCCTTGTATACGTCCGCTTTTCAACACCCGCCAATGGCAAGACTGTTTTTTGCAATGGATAGGACACAAGGAGAGCTATTACGATTTTATCAAAGCTCATTGGGAAGGCCATATCTTAAAAGGATTTCCTTGGGAACAAGCCCTACACGACGGCACTTTTGTAGATAAGGAAAAAAGATTTGATTTTGAACAACAAGAAGAGGAACGACTAAGTTTATTCCGCACCAAAGAATCTTTTACTGATATATCTATCTCTCAATTACTTATAAGCCAAACGGAATCGCCTTTTGAACTTTCTCTCTACACTAGCACCGCTTTGGGCGATGGGCAGCAGGCTAACAATCCTTGGCTACAAGAGCTCCCCGACCCTATCCACCGCACTACGTGGGATAACTTCCTCACGATGCACCCCAGCGATGCCCAGCGTCTGAGTATTGAAAATTGGCATACAGCTGATGGTGCTTTGGACGGGCATCAGGCGAAAGTGAGTGTTAACGGCAAAAGTATCATCGCTCCCGTACTCATCACTCCTGCACAAGCGCAAGGCAGTGTGGGGCTTGCCTTAGGTTATGGGCGCAAGTCAGGTATACAAACCGAAATGCAAATAGGCGTGAATGCCTTCCCTCTTTATAAAGACCATTGTAAAAACCAAGGCGTACAGATAGAAAAAGCAGACGGCACACACGAATTTGCCTGCTTGCAACTGCAAAATGAATTGGTAGGGCGCAAAAATATCCTGAAAGAAATCAGTTTAGATACTTTCTTAAACTCCTCTGCCGAAGTGTGGAATCCTCAACCTCCTAAAATAAAGAAAGACCCTACTACCCCACATCACTTTAAACTCTCTATCGACCTGAATGCTTGCACGGGTTGTGCGGCTTGTGTGATCGCTTGCCACGCCGAGAACAATGTGCCAGTAGTAGGCAAAGAAGAAGTGCGTCGCTCGCGCGATATGCACTGGTTGCGCATTGATCGTTATGAATCAAGAGAAAACGAACAAAGGTGTGTTGGTTTTCAGCCCGTGATGTGTCAGCATTGTAATAATGCCCCTTGTGAGACTGTTTGCCCTGTAATAGCTACTGCTCACGGACAGCAAGGACAAAACCAAATGGCTTACAACCGCTGTGTAGGTACGCGTTATTGCGCCAACAACTGCCCTTACAAAGTACGCCGATTCAACTGGTTTCAGTATAGTGAAAACAAGCAGTTCAACTACAATATGAACAACGAAATAGGGCGTATGGTGCTCAACCCCGATGTAACGGTACGTTCGCGAGGAGTAATGGAAAAATGCTCCCTCTGTATCCAGAACACCCAAGCGGTAATACTGAAAGCCAAAAGAGAAGGTCGTGCGGTTGCCCCAGGAGAGTTCAACAATGTAGTAGCTTGTGCCGCTGCTTGTAATACAGGAGCTATGGTATTTGGCGATGCTAACGAAGAAGGAAGCAAAATAGCCCAGCTAAGTGCTAGCGATCGTGTGTATCAGCTTTTAGCAGAGCTCTACACCGACCCTAATGTGGTGTATCAAGTGAAAGTAGTAAATAGTGAAAAATCAAAAGTAAATGGTAAATAAATCCTATCATACCATCAGTGAAGATATAGCGCGCCCCATCGAAGGTCGTGCTTCGCGTGCATGGTGGATTGCCTTTGGCATTACCCTTCTTGCGACCCTCTGGGGGGTATGGGCAATATGGGTAACCTTGCGCGACGGCTTAGGCGCGTGGGGGCTCAACAAAAGCGTAGGCTGGGCGTGGGACATCACCAACTTTGTGTGGTGGATAGGTATCGGGCACGCGGGAACGCTCATCTCGGCGGTATTGTTGCTCTTTCGCCAACAGTGGCGGGTGGCAATCAATCGCTCAGCTGAAGCAATGACTATTTTCGCTGTATTACAAGCGAGTATCTTCCCGATACTGCATTTGGGCAGACCGTGGTTATTGCATTTCAACTTACCTATTCCTAACCAATACGGCTCGCTGTGGGACAATTTCAACTCGCCTTTGCTATGGGATGTTTTTGCTATTGCTACCTACTTTTCGGTATCCTTAGTGTTTTGGTGGGTGGGTTTACTCCCCGATTTTGCGATGTTGCGCGACCGTGCTTTCAAGCCTTTTCAGAAGAAGATTTACAGCTTGCTGAGTTTTGGGTGGAGTGGTCGCGCCAAAGATTGGCAACGTATGGAAGAAACAATGTTGCTCTTGGCAGGTATTGCCACTCCGTTAGTCATTTCGGTGCATACTATTGTCTCTTTTGATTTTGCTACTTCGGTGGTCTCTGGTTGGCACACTACTATCTTCCCGCCCTACTTTGTAGCAGGAGCTATCTTTTCGGGTTTTGCAATGGTGAGTTTGCTACTGATTATCTTGCGCAAAGTATGTAAGTTAGAAGCCTATATCACCCTCAAACACATCGAGTTGATGAACACTGTAATATTAGTTGCAGGTAGTATTGTAGCGGTAGCTTACCTCACCGAGTTTTTTATGGCAATGCGTTCTCATTCAGAATTTGAAAAATATATCTTTTTAAATCGTGCTACAGGTGATTATGCGTGGGCATTCTGGACGATGATTATTTGCAATGTAGTCCTCCCTCAACTGCTTTGGTTCAAAAAGTTACGCCGTAGTATTGTCTTTTCAGTATGTGTTGCTTTGGTGGTTTGTGTAGGGATGTGGTTCGAGCGTTTTGTAATTATCGTTACCTCACTGCATCGCGGTTATCTGCCTTCATCGTGGACGATGTTCAGTCCTACGTGGGTGGATATAGGGATATTTGTAGGCACTTTAGGATTTTTCTTTTTGTTGTTCTTATTATATGCAAGGAGCTTCCCAATGATTGCACAAGCTGAGGTGAAAGGTGTCAGGGGGTGCGAGCCGCACGGGCAAGGATTAGGGGACAGATGTCAGGGGACAGATGTTAGGGAGCAAGTGTCTCTTAACTCTTATCTCTTAACTCTTACCTCTCCGGAAGAACTTTTAGATAAAATAAAAGAATTAAAATCAGAAGGGAAGGAAATTCAAGAAGTATATACGCCTTTTTATGTACACGGTTTAGTCGAAGCCTTAGAGCTGAAACGTACTCGCTTAGGCAAAGCCACTTTTCTATACGGACTCATAGGCTTCTTTTTCGGTTGTTGGCTCACCTATTTCACAATGATAAAAGACTGGCCAATGGATATTGGTGGAAAGCCTAATGCCACTTTCTGGCAAAACCTCCCCGCTTTTGTACCGGTAATATTCGAGTTGGTTGTATATTTTGCAGCGCATCTATTGGTGATTAGTTTCTTTATCAGAAGTAGGTTATATCCTTTCAAAAAAGCTGAAAATCCTATAAAGAAAAGTAGTGATGATAAATTCGTAATTCAGGTAAGAGATAAGAAGTAAGAGGTAAGAAATGAAACATTTTAATAATTATATAAAGTATTTATTGCTAATATTATTGGTAGTTGGTTGTAGGAACAAGCAAGAACGCAATATTGAGTTTATGCCCGATATGTACGAGAGTCCTGCTTATAAAACTTATGAAGTTGCTCCGCTCTCCCCTCCTGAGCACACTGTAAAAAGAGGTGAGTTGCCCTACCGTTACCCTAATACTATTGAAGGTTATGAGCAAGCCAAAGCACAATTGCACAACCCTTTAGCAACTGACACCCTACAACAAACTCAAAACCTAAACAATGGCAAAGCACTTTACGGCATCTATTGCGTGCTCTGTCACGGTGAGAAAGGCGACGGCAAAGGAGTTTTAGTACAACGGGAGAAGATTTTAGGCGTTCCCAACTACAAGAGCAGAGAACTCACCGAAGGCAGTATTTATCACGTGCTCTACTACGGACGCAATACAATGCCCGCTTTTGCTAATCAGCTGAGTGAGAAAGAACGCTGGCAAGTAGCAATGTACGTTGAACAGCTAAGAGATAAGAGATAAGAAGTATGAGCATATTGTTTTTAACATATTCAATTGTATTGTTTGTAGCGCTTACGTTGGTAGGGGTATTGGTATTCTATGCTATCAACAAAGTCACGCACGCGGAATGGGTAACCGATTTATACCCTATAATGAAGCGTATCACAACACCTTTGTGGCTAGTGTTATTAGTTTTGTTGGGAGTGCTGTATATAGTGCATCGCGAAACTTTTTTTCTGTTGCGTACTGTGGGCTATATGGCAGTATGGGTGGGGTATCGTTATACTTTAAAAAAGTTTAAGACTTTAACGCCTCACGTACTATTCTTAGTCCTTTTCTTTCTTACCGAAACTCCAATGGCGTGGGATTGGTTTTTGAGTCTTACTCCCGAATGGCACAGCACCCTCTTTGCGTGGCAATTGCTCAGCAGTTTTCTACTCTCTGGCATTGCCCTCATTACCTTATTTAGCAAGCCAGAACACTATTCTGATTTAGGGAAATACCTCTTTGGATTCTCTATTTTTTGGGCGTATTTGTGGTTCTCACAATATATGCTGATATGGTACGCCAATATTCCTGAAGAAACTGTTTATTACCAAACTCTTCTCAGCAAAGGCTATGGAGAGGCTATTGTAGCAATGCTCATTCTCAGTTTTGCGCTACCTTTTCTCATCTTGCTTTCCTCCAAAGCCAAACAAAAAAAGCTGCTCCTTTTTGGAACAGCTATCCTTATATTATTAGGGCAATACCTCAACTTCTATCTAATGGTAATGCCGTTTGTAAAATAGAACTTTACTCTTCGGCTTGTTTTTTAGCTTTCTTACTTCCTTCGTACATCTTATATTGTAACAATCGGCTTTCTAATTTACCATTAAAGAGTTTTATTTTTCGTGAAGGACGTAATCCTACATATTTTATACCTTCTAAATTAGAAGTGATAAACCACGCATCGGTATTGGGGTAATGATGTTTAAGAGTGTTGCCTATCGATGAGTAAAGCTGTTCTACATCGGTTTGTAGACGCTCATTGTAAGGTGGGTTGAACACCATATGTAATGGTTGCTGTTTATCTTCTTTTTCAGTAGCAAAAAAGTCTTTTTGGAATACTTGAATGTAATCAGATAGGTCGGCGTTTTTTAAGTTATCTTTGGCTTTGGCTACTGCTGACGGTGCTTTATCATATCCTATAATTTGGTGGTGAAACTCTCGTATTTTTTTAATACAACTGCCAAAGATAAGATTAAAGAGGTCTTCATCAAAATCGTTCCAACGTTCAAAAGCGAACTCTTTTCGGTGTACATTGGCTGGAATATTACAAGCTATCATAGCTGCTTCTATCAAAAAAGTACCACTACCACACATAGGGTCTAAGAAATCACACTGCCCTTGCCAACCGCTAAGTAGTAGGATACCAGCAGCAAGCACCTCGTTGATAGGAGCTATATTGGTAGCTGTACGATACCCGCGCTGATGCAGTGAATTGCCCGAACTATCGAGTGACACAATTACTTCGTTGCGCTGAATATGAATATGTATCTCCAAATCGGGGTGTAATACATCTACATTGGGACGACGACCTGTGGCATTGCGAAAAGCATCAGCAATGGCATCTTTGGCTTTTAAAGCCACGTATTGAGAGTGATTAAAAAGTTCGGTTTGTAAGGTGGCTGTAACAGCGAAGGTCTGGTCTACTCTTAGGTAGGTTTGCCAATTGAAGTCATAGAGTTTTTGGTAATATTCTTTCTCGTTACGCACATAAAAAGAAGCAATAGGTTTCAGTATTTTTAAAGCGGTACGCAAGCAGAGGTTTGCCTTATACATAAAGCCTTTATCGCCTTCGAACTGTACACTGCGAACACCTTTGGTTACGTGCATAGCCCCTAAATTGCGCAATTCATCAGCTAAAATATCTTCAAAGCCAAAGAAAGTTTTGGCTACCATTTTATAATTATTTTCCATTAGTATATAAAAATATGGCAAATATACATTATTTTTGCCATTTGAGAAAATAAATAACTGAAAAATGAACTTGCTACATACTGCCGATTGGCACTTAGGACAAACGTTTTACCAATACGACCGCTATAACGAACATCAATATTTCTTGAATAATCTTTTGCAAATTATTGAAGAACAACATACTGATGTTTTACTTATCAGTGGTGATGTGTTTGATACTGCTAACCCTGCAGTGGTATCAGTAAAGCAGTTTTATCATTTTCTTCATCAAGCAACTGAGCGTTTCCCCCAACTGCAAATTATAGCTATTGCGGGTAATCACGATTCGCCTGTACGCCTTGAAATGCCCCAACCACTCTTGGAAGATACACAAGTGCATTTGGTGGGATATGTGAAAAGAAATGAACAGAGAGAGATAGATTACAAACGTCTTATTATTCCGCTTTACGAAAGAGGGGGAGTAATGGCTTACTGCCTTGCTGTGCCTTTTCTCCGCTTAGGGGATACTCCTAAAAATGAAACTACTAACCCCGATTATACTCAAGGGGTGGAGGCTTTCTACCGCGAAATTACGGAAAAGGCTTTAGCTATTGCCAAAGGAAAACCGCTGATTGCTATGGGGCATCTGCACGCTTTGGGAGCAGAACTCAGCGATGAGGACACGGCTGAGCGTCCTATTATTGGGGGAATGGAAGGCTTCAAACCTACGAACTTTCCTAACGTGTTACAATACATTGCTTTGGGACATATTCACAAAGCTCAAGCCTTAGGTGGTAAAGCTCATATACGCTACTCGGGAAGCCCTATACCCTTATCATTTTCAGAAAAGCATTATCAGCATCAAGTAGTGGCTTTTTCATTAGAAGAAGGACGTGTACAGGATATTAAAACTGTGCCCATTCCGTTGCATACTCCTATGTTAAGCGTGCCTGAACGACCACTACCGGTTAAAGAAGTGCTGAATGCTTTGGCTTCTTTACCTAAGGGAACTACTCATACTCCTGCCCCTTATTTAGAAGTAAAAGTATTACTAAACGAACCTGCTCCTGAACTCAAAAACAGCATACTGAAAGCTATCGCTCATAAACACGTACGCTTGGCGCGTATAGATGTGCGCTACCAACAGCAACAAAACACTACAAAGGAAACTTTGCAAAAGGAAATTACTTTAAACGACCTGCAACCTTATGACGTACTACAAAGGGTTTACCAAAATAAATTCCAAAAAGAACTGCCTGAATTCTATAAACCTTTGTTTGATGAAGCAATGGAGAAAGCGAATGATTAATAGTTAATGGTTAGTGGTTAATGGTTAATGGTTAGTGGTTAGTGGTTAATGGTTAGTGGTTAGTGGTTAGTGGTTAGTGGTTAATGGTTAATGGTTAATGGTTAATGGTTAATTGATGTGAGTTCGATGTAAGAAAAGTGTAGCTTACGCTACAGAAATCTTACAAATCTTAAAAAAAAATCAAACAAATAAGTTGCTCCCGCACAGATTACACGGATTGCACAGATTTAGACCCCGATTGATTTCAATATTATAGAACAAAAGTGCACGAATTTTAGCAACAAGTTGCTTAGATTTCACTGATTATAACGTAAATACAACCGTAAATCAGTGTTATATATATCAAACTGATGCTAATTAGTAAGACAATTCTTTTTGATTTCTGCAAAAGCAAGTTTAATACAAGTTACTAATTTTTATTGACTAACTTTTGAATCTTTTCTCGTTCTTCACTATACGGTATTTCGCATTGGAGGGCTTTTTGGAAGAGCTGGTGTGCGGTTTCTTTGTTACCTTGTGTTTGATAAGCTCGACCTAATAAATAATAGGCTTTCCAATAATGCGGGTTGAGACTTGTTATGGGCTTTACTTCGTCTATTACAATAGGGGTATGTTCGCGCAAATGTGTTTCTATCTGTAGCTCTAATACCCTATACGCTTCGTAATCCTTAAACGCTTGGGTGTACATAAAAGGGTCGGGCGGAATATTTAAGGAAGTTTGAGGATAAGGGCTGTGCGACGGATAAGCTTTGGTAGCAAATATCTGCTTTAAATCATAGGCTACAAAAGTGCCCAACTGATAAGGAGCTGTCGATACCCATACTAAGCGTTCTTGAGGTTTAAAAATTACTGCGTGATGTGCCAATAGCTGGTTGAGCGCTTTCTCATTGCCATAGCCTATGGAATCGGCGTGTAAGCCTTCGGTACTGCGGAGGAGTGTAGCTATTTTAGAGGGGTTCAGCTTAGGTTCTTCTGTTAGGAACTCCTGCATTTTGGCATATCTATACGCTGAATGCGAAGTGCGTATCTGTTTGAGATTCTTCTTATCTTTCTTATAGACTTCACTTTGGAAATGATTGGCGCAAAGCACTGCATTAGGAGCTTCGTACACCCCAAACTTTTTGGGCGAAACCTCGATGATTACTGCTTTGCCGTCGGTAGCACTCCCCACCATTATAGCTTCGGACACGAATACCTTTCGCTTTTTAGCAATGGCAATCGCCTCATCGATATTTTTGGCGTACTGCAAGATTTCACGGCAGAGAAGGGAAATGGGTGTGCGAGCTTTCAGCGGAATAGACGACTTTCCCGCATTGATAGTAACCGTAAGACCTCGGATCCCGAGAGCACACCTATCATTCCGCCCCAAGCGTAACTCATAAAAGGAATGCCTTCCTCAGGGCGTACAAATCGCACTACCTTTTCAGTAGCAAAGTCATCGGAGAGATAAAAATCGAAATTGCGCCTATGAGGAGTTGACCATCTTCGGTTTTATCGCCCCAAACCGCTAACGAAGAACAGCCTACGAGCATCAAATCTTGCAAAGCGTGCCCTAAATCGTGAGCCGAATGCAGGTAAAGGGTACGCTGATAAACAGGGGCTATGTAGTTGAAAATCGTATCGGAGTACTGCGCTTGTCCCCAGAGTTCTTGCCGGAAAGGGGGTATGACACAATTATTGATATCTCGATTGAACCACTTGACGAACTTGCGCAAAAAACGCTGTTTGCGCTGTGAAGGCACAAACTGATTGAGTTTGACAAAGAGCAGACTGTCCTGACGGTGGTACAAAGGCTCAGTAAGTGCGCCCGAATTGAGCCCTAACTGATAGGGATTCCCTGAAAGGTAGAGTTCCCACAAGCCTTGTTGATTTTTTGCAATATAGTTATCCTGAAAATACCGCAACGTATCATTTAGTGCAGTAATTTGAGGTTTCTGGTACGGATAGGTTACCTCAGGCGGAGTGATTTTCTTGTAGAAAATACCGCAAGAGGTGAGCAGGAGGTAAAAAGTAAGAAGTAAGAGTTTTTTCATTTTGCCGACTCGTGGAACTGCTGATTAAGGTGCAAAAATAGGGATAATTTTTTAATACCCAAAATGCCAATAATGCCAATAATACCAGAAATGCGAAGATTGCAGTTTTCTGAGTATCTAGTAAAAATTCGTATGGATTCGGAGAATATCGGAGATAGTCGAAGGTAGTAAAAGAGTATACTTAGCTTATAGAAAGCTTATAGGAAGCTTATACGAATGTTAGACGATTGGTATAGAAAGGGTATATAAAGAGTTGATTATTAATGATTAAAAGCTAAAAGTAAATTGTTAAAAAGAGTTAAATAACCCAAAGTAAGACAGTAGTAAAAAGAAAGTAATACAGAGCAAAAGTAGTTTAAAAATTGGTAATTGGTATTTTTTTACTACTTTTGCAGTCAGAATAGAAATTGGCAAATTAGCAGATTAGTAGATTAGCAAATTAGCACATATGACAGAACCCAAAAAATACAACCCTACTGATTTAGAAGAAAAATGGTATGCCTATTGGCTTGCCCACAACTATTTTCACTCAACCCCCGATGAGCGTACGCCCTATACTATTGTGATTCCGCCTCCTAACGTTACAGGGGTGCTCCATATGGGGCATATGCTCAACAACACCATTCAAGATGTACTTATTCGTCGTGCACGCCTCAAAGGCTTCAACGCTTGCTGGGTACCAGGTACTGACCACGCTTCTATTGCAACAGAAGCCAAAGTGGTGGCAAAACTCAAAGAACAAGGCATTAAGAAATCCGACCTCACTCGCGAGGAGTTCCTCGTACACGCGTGGGAATGGACACACCAATACGGTGGGGTGATTCTCGAACAACTCAAAAAATTGGGTTGCTCTTGCGACTGGGAGCGCACTAAATTCACTATGGACGAGGAGCTTTCGGCTTCGGTTATCAAAGTGTTTGTGGATTTGTACAACAAAGGACAAATATACCGCGGTCACCGTATGGTGAACTGGGATCCAGAGGCTAAAACCACTCTTTCTGACGAGGAAGTGATTTATGAAGAACGACAAGGATTTTTATATCATTTGAAATATCAAATTGAGGGTACGAATGAGTACCTCGTGATTGCTACAACACGCCCCGAAACCATTTTTGGTGATACGGCTATCTGCATCAACCCTAACGATGAGCGTTGGCAACACCTCAAAGGCAAAAAAGCGATTGTGCCTATCTGCAACCGCGTGATTCCAATTATCGAAGATGAGTATGTAGATATGGAATTTGGTACAGGTTGCCTGAAAGTAACCCCTGCACACGACCCTAACGACAAGGTTTTGGGCGACAAACATCAGTTAGAAGTAATTGACATTTTCAATGATGATGCAACCCTTAATCACTACGGTTTGCACTATGCAGGCAAAGACCGCTTTGTAGTGCGCAAAGAGATAGTAGCCGAATTAGAAGAAAAAAACTTACTCGCTAAAAAAGAGACTTATACTAACAAAGTGGGGACATCTGAGCGTACCAAAGCTGTGATAGAACCTCGCCTTTCCGACCAGTGGTTCCTAAAAATGGACACCCTTATCCAGCCAGCTATCAAGGCGGTATTAGAAGACGAAAGCATCAAACTATATCCTAAGAAATTCGAAAATACTTATCGCCATTGGGTAGAGAACGTACGCGATTGGAATATCTCACGCCAATTGTGGTGGGGACAACAGATTCCTGCTTACTACTACGGCGAGGGTAAAGACCAATTTGTAGTAGCCGAAACTAAGGCAGAAGCCCTCGATTTGGCTAAAGAAAAGAGCGGTAATGCACATCTTACTGAAGCCGATTTGCGACAAGATGAAGATGCCCTCGATACTTGGTTCTCGTCTTGGTTATGGCCAATGAGCGTGTTCAACGGTATTTTAGAGCCTAATAATCCTGAAATCGAGTATTATTACCCAACCAACGATTTGGTAACAGGACCTGATATCCTTTTCTTCTGGGTAACCCGAATGATCGTAGCAGGCTTTGAGTACAAAGGCGAGCGTCCGTTTAGCAATGTGTATCTTACCGGATTGGTACGCGACAAGCAACGTCGCAAGATGTCAAAATCTTTAGGTAACTCACCCGATGCACTCAAACTCATCGCCGATTACGGTGCTGATGGCGTGCGCGTGGGGCTCTTGCTCTCATCAGCAGCAGGTAATGACTTGCTGTTTGACGAAGCCCTTTGTCAGCAAGGAAAAGGATTTGGCAACAAATTGTGGAATGCCTTCCAATTGGTAAAAGGATGGCAAGTGGATAGCTCGGTAGCACAACCTGCAGCTGCTCAGCTCGCTTTGCAATGGTTTGAAGCGAAGTTCAACGCAGTACTCACCGAAGTAGAAGACCATTTTGAGAAATATCGCATTTCCGATGCCCTAATGGCAATTTATAAACTCACCTGGGACGACTTCTGTGCGTGGCTTTTGGAAATGGTAAAACCCGAATACGGCAAACCGATGGACAAAGCAACTTACGAGGGCGTGGTAGCCGCTTTTGAGAATTTACTAAAACTCCTCCACCCCTTTATGCCATTCCTTACCGAGGAAATATGGCAAAGTTTAGCACCTCGTACCCCTGAACAAGCCCTTATCGTGGCTACCTACCCCACCGTACACCCGTACGACGAGAAACTATTGGCTGAATTTGATTTTGCAGCTGAAGTGATAGCAGGTATCCGCACGGTGCGCAAAGATAAGAACATACCTTTCAAAACACCGCTTAGCCTTTCGGTATTAAACAAAGAGCAAGTGAGCAATCGTTTTGATGTGGTACTTAGCAAAATGGGCGGACTTGATGCTATTGCCGAAGTGAGTGCTGCTATAGAAGGCGCAATGTCTTTCCGCGTAAAAGCTAATGAATACTTTATCCCAATGGAAGGGGCGGTGAATGTAGAAGAGGAACTCAAAAAACTACAAGAGGAACTCACCTATACACAAGGCTTTTTAGCATCGGTACGCAAGAAACTTTCTAATGAAAAGTTCGTAAATTCAGCACCTGCTCAAGTAGTAGATAACGAGCGCAAAAAAGAAGCTGATGCTTTGGCGAAAATTGAAACACTTGAAAAAGCGATAAAAGCAATTAACAATTGATAATTAGATAAATGGAACACTTAAAACAAATGATAGATGAAGCGTGGGAAAATCGCTCTCTGCTTCGTGAGGAAATTGTACAACAGACTATCCGTGAGGTGATTCACCTCTTAGATTTAGGTCAGTTGCGAGTGGCAGAGCCTACTGCCAATGGCTGGAAAGTAAACGAATGGGTGAAAAAAGCGGTTGTGCTTTACTTCCCTATCCAAAATATGAAACCCGTAGAGGTGGGTATCTTTGAGTTCCACGATAAGATTCCGCTCAAACACAACTACGACGAGAAAGGAGTGCGCGTAGTACCACCTGCTGTAGCACGTCGTGGTGCTTTTATTGCCAAAGGCGCTATACTGATGCCCAGCTATGTGAATATAGGGGCGTATGTAGATGAAGGTACAATGGTAGATACGTGGGCTACTGTAGGTAGTTGCGCCCAGATAGGCAAACACGTGCACCTGAGCGGTGGCGTAGGTGTAGGGGGGGTTAGAACCCTTGCAAGCAGCTCCTGTGATAGTAGAAGACGGGGCTTTCATCGGGTCGCGTTGTATCTTGGTAGAAGGAGTGCGCGTAGGCAAAGAAGCGGTACTTGGTGCTAATGTAGTGCTTACAGCCTCTACTAAAATCATTGATGTAACGGGTAATGAACCTAAGGAACTGAAAGGCTATGTACCTGAACGCTCGGTAGTGATTCCTGGTAGTTACACCAAGCATTTCCCTGCTGGAGATTACCAAGTGCCTTGTGCCCTTATCATCGGGCAGCGTAAAGCCTCAACCGATAAGAAAACTTCACTAAATGATGCCCTTAGAGAATATGGAGTTTCTGTATAAGAAAAGTGATGAGGATATAAAATAGAAAAGGCTACCCCAAAGGTAGCCTTTTTAATAGATAATAGATTTAGAATTTATATCCTATCTTAATACCAAAGTTAGGTTCGATAGCCCAGAACTTCTTATTTTCATTAACTTGTTTACCAAAGTTTCGTGCAATATTTGCAAAAGGAGCGATGATAAAGGTATCGTCGAGATTCCATTGGTAACCTGCCCCTACACCTAATATAAAACTATCCAAACGCGTTTTTACTCCATCTTCAGAGAATGTTCCAAAACGTTGTTTAATAAAAGGATTTACATAGAGTCCTGTGCCTCCATCTTCTTCAAAATAGTAGTTATATCCTATTTGAATACTAGTAGCTCTGTACTTTTCTCCACTTTTTTTAGGGAATACAGAAAAGCGGTCGTTAAAGAAAATAGTTCCTTCGATAGACTGATTAGGAGCTATGTAATGTTCATAACCTAACTCCACAGAAGCTAACCATATAACATTCAAGATATTCAAGTTTACTTGATGTTGAGGAAAATCACTTTGGGCAAATGTTTTTGCTGAGAAAAACATAAGCATTACAGCTACAATAATTTTTTTCATCGGTTTTCTTAGTTTAAAAATAATGGCAAAGATACTACTTTTATGCTAATATACAAAAATAATACTGTAAAATCAAAAAAAGTCCAGTGTGCTACACACTGGACTTTTATATGTAAAACTAACTAATTCACTTGTGAAGAAAAGGTAACAACTATTAAAAACACTAAAAAAGAATACAGACTTCACAAGGAATCGCAAACGAAATATAAAGACTTTACTACTATTATATTCCTTTACTAATAGTGGGGCAAAGGTATATATTATTTTGAATACATCCAAATAAATAGTAGAATAATTTTAAATAACATATGCTTAATACTGATAATCAATACGTAGCATATTCTCTATTTTTCTATCCAACTTGCATATTTAGGATAGTTTAGGGCAGTTCGCTCGATGAGAGTCCTCTGTTCATCGGTAATATTTTTGAGTTTTTTAGCAGGAACGCCAGCATAAAGACTCCCTTTTTCTATATGGGTATTAGGAGGTACTACGGCTCCAGCAGCTACAATGCTATGGCTTTCTACCACACACCCGTCCATTACGATACTTCCCATACCTATAAGCACATCATCTTCGATAGTACAGCCGTGTACAATAGCGTTATGCCCTATGGACACGCGATTGCCAATGGTTGTGGGGTGTGTTTGATAGGTAGCGTGAATCACTACACCATCTTGGATATTGGTGTCATCACCTATGCAAATAGTGTTTACATCGCCACGAATAACCGCATTATACCACACGGTACAGCGGTCGCCTAAGTGCACATCACCGGTAAGGGTAGCATTTTCAGCAAAAAAGCAAC
Organism: Capnocytophaga sp. oral taxon 335 str. F0486; assembly: GCF_000277665.1. Classification (NCBI taxonomy): domain Bacteria; kingdom Pseudomonadati; phylum Bacteroidota; class Flavobacteriia; order Flavobacteriales; family Flavobacteriaceae; genus Capnocytophaga; species Capnocytophaga sp. oral taxon 335. The sequence goes on from NZ_AKFR01000002.1 coordinate 18,536, forward strand.
CTTCCCCAAAGGTAGGTTGCTTTCCGTTAACTTTCTTGACTAACATATTCTTTTAGTTTATCGATTATCTCTTGTAGACCATTAGTTTTTATCTCGAAAGTAGTAGCCAATAACATTCCTAATTTTCCTTTGGGAAATCCTTGAGTGCTAAACCACTCGAGGTAATAGGAAGGCAAATCAGCAATCATAGTACCCTTGTACTTGCCATAAGGCATTGGGGTTGTGATGATTTCTTTGAGAATTTCGGGGGACATAGAATTAGAAAATTAGGAAATTAGATAATTAGAAAATTAGCAGATTTACTAATGTGCTATTTTAACCATCTTCCTCTTTTCTTCGTTGCGCTCTATTTTATGGTTAGGGCGCGTCCATTTAGGGTTTTCGCCTAAGGAGTGATATTGAGAATCTTCTGCTTCTACCGTTTGAGGCTGTGGATGCGTTTCAAAAGGTTTCTGAATACGCATACCGAGTACACCGAGCATTTGCATATCCTCATTGATATCGGGGTTAGGAGTGGTGAGGAGCTTATCGCCTGCGAAGATAGAGTTGGCTCCCGCAAAGAAACAGAGAGCTTGTCCTTCTTGGCTCATTTGAGTACGTCCTGCGGAAAGGCGCACTTGCGATTGTGGCATCACAATACGCGCGGTAGCTACCATACGCACCATCTCGAAGATATCTACGGGCTCACAGTCTTCCAAAGGTGTTCCTTCTACGGGCACTAAGGCATTGATAGGCACTGACTCGGGTTGTGGATTGAGCGTAGAAAGCGCTACGAGCATTCCGGCGCGGTCTTCGAGTGATTCACCCATACCAATAATTCCTCCACTGCACACAGTGATATTGGTTTTGCGCACGTTGTCAATCGTTTTGAGGCGGTCGTCATAACTACGGGTAGAAATGATTTCTTTGTAGTATTCTTCTGACGTATCGAGGTTGTGATTGTAAGCATACAAGCCTGCTTCCGCCAAACGTTTGGCTTGGTTTTCGGTAAGCATACCGAGTGTACAGCACACTTCCATATCCAGCTTATTGATAGTGCGCACCATTTCGAGCACCTGTTCAAATTCGGGACCATCTTTTACGTTACGCCACGCTGCCCCCATACACACACGTGAAGCTCCTGCTGATTTAGCACGAAGGGCTTGGGCTTTTACGTGAGTAACACTCATCATATCGGCGTTTTCTATTTTTACTTCGGTTTCGTAACGCGCCGATTGCGGACAGTAAGCACAGTCTTCGGAGCAACCTCCGGTTTTAATAGAGAGTAGTGTAGAGACTTGTACCGAGTTAGGGTCGTGATATTTACGGTGCACGGTAGCGGCTTCGTAGAGCAACTCCATTAGGGGTTTATTGTAAATAGCCATTATTTCTTCTTTCGTCCAATTATGACGGGTTTCGGCATTGCTACAGCCACACGTATGTTGATTTTCGCACATAGTTCTTTTCTTTATTTCGGGGGCAAAGATACAAAACAATTGACAATTGACAATTAACAATTAACAAATGCTAAGATTTTTTGTACTTGTTCCTCTATCGTAAGATTGGTATTATCGATAACTATGGCATCATTGGCTTTTTTGAGAGGTGACTCTTTACGGGTGGTATCGATATGGTCGCGGTGCTGGATATTGGCAAGCACTTCGTCGAACGATGCTTTATCGCCTTTGGCTTGTAACTCTTTATAACGGCGCTGGGCGCGCACTTGTTCGCTAGCGGTCATAAATATTTTAAGTTCAGCATTCGGGAATACCGTTGTACCTATATCGCGTCCGTCCATTACAATACCTTTGTCTTTACCCATTTTGCGTTGAAGGTCTACTAGGTAAGTGCGCACTTCGGGTTGTTTGGCAACTTCGCTCACCCAATTGGCTATTTCAATACCGCGTATTTCGTTTTCGATATTCTTACCGTCCAAATAAATTTCAGAAAATCCCAACTCAGGGTTGTACACGAACTTTATTTCCGACTTTCGCAGGGCTTTCATCAGCGGTTTTACTTCGATGCCCGAGGTAGAAACATAGCCTTTTTCTAAGGCTAAATAAGTAACGGCGCGGTACATCGCACCTGTATCGATATAGACGTAGCCCAACGCTTTGGCTACGGCTTTGGCAGTAGTACTCTTTCCTGTTGAGGAATAGCCGTCAATGGCAATGATAATATTCATTAGTGTTTAGTTATTAGTTTTTAATCGTTAGTTATTTGTAGAGTGATGGGGCTATTTCTATTTCGGTTACAACTTTTTTATTTTTATCGTAGTAATAATAGTACAGTGTTATATTGTTATCAATGAAAAAGCGCATCTTTCCGCGATTGCTTTTTAGGTTTTGTACAATAGCTTCCTTAGCTGCTGATGCGTCGAACTCTACCCCTTCGGAATCGAAATTAAAAAGGGTTGCATAATACCCCATAGTTTTTTCCCCTTTTAGGGCAATACTATCTAAGCGCACCCCCTCTTCTATTATTTGTGGCAACTGCTGGTTCATTTCGGCTACTTGATTCTTCATTTCATCGGTAACTAAATCGTTTTTAGCTTTTGAAAAGAAGGAGCTTGTGAGATAGCGCGTCGTAAAAAATGCTGCTAAAAATACCACAATAAAAGACACCACACCCACTATTACTCCAATAATGTTTTTAGTGCGATTGTTCTTTCGGGATTCCTGAGTGTTAAGAAAATCGTTCATTTTTGTCTCTTTTTAACGCTACAAAGATATAAAACAAAAAGCAAACTGCAATGCCTTGATGCGTTTTTATCTTAAAAAAATACAACTATCTAATGATAAATACTTAAAAACAATGAGATAGGAGAATTTGGAAATGAGAAAATGAGAAAATGAGAAAATGGGAAAATGAGGAAATGAGAAAATGAGGAAATGAGAAAATGGGAAAATGAGAAAATTAGAGAATGAGGAAATGAGAAAATGAGAAAATGAGGAAATGAGAGAATGAGAAAATGAGAAAATGAGGAAATGAGAAAATGAGGAAATGAGAAAATGAGGAAATGAGAAAATGAGAAAATGAGGAATCAAGAAAAGTGCTAGCGGAGGGGATTAACTTTGGCAAAGGTGCGAGCCGCACAGGCAAAACTTTAGCAAAGTGTATACCGCAAAAGCAATGTATTTGAGTTGTTAGGAGGATTCGGAAGGTATCGGAAGAGTTCGGAAGAGGTGATTCAGATGAAAGGTAAAAAATGGGCTGTAATTTGGGTGGGGTTAGCTTATAGAGAGCTTATAGGAAGCTTATACGAATCTTGGACGATTGGTATAGAAAGGGTATATAAATAATTGATTAATAATATAATACAACAGCGCTAAAAATGCTAAAAACAGGGTTTCGAGGCGAAAGAAAAGGGAATGAGTAATGGATAAGGATAGGGGCTCGGAGCTTACTCAAAAGTCGGTGAGCTATTGTAGAACGCTATGCGAGATTAGAAATTAGTTTTACGTATAGCCAAAAGATGTTATATTATATCGAATAGACATTATTAAATAGAAATTCATATGAACTGATAAACAGCAAGATAAGAGGCAGTTAGCCATAAAGTTTTTAGAAAAAGTGTAAGAATATTTGTGTAGGTCAAAAAAAAATCGTAAAATTGCACCCGCAAAAAGTAGTGTCTACAAAACACTTAAATAACTGATTTATAAGGTAAATATATAATAGAAAGAAAAATAATATGGGTTTTTTTGATTTCTTGACAGAAGAAATAGCCATTGATTTGGGTACTGCGAACACCCTCATTATTCACAATGACAGGGTAGTGATTGATAGTCCATCGATTGTAGCAATAGATAGGACAACCAGAAGAATTATAGCCGTAGGTAGAGAAGCACGGCTAATGCAAGGGAAAACACACCCTAATATCACCACTGTTCGTCCGCTAAAAGACGGGGTAATTGCCGACTTTGACGCTTCGGAACAGATGATAGGAATGCTTATTAAAAGTATACCTGCGTTGCGCAAACGCTTTTTCTCGCCTTCGTTGCGTATGGTAGTTTGTATCCCCTCAGGAATTACCGAGGTGGAAACGCGTGCGGTACGCGAGTCGTGCGAACGTGTGAACGGTAAGGATATTTACCTCGTACACGAACCGATGGCAGCGGCTATTGGTATAGGGCTTGACATTATGCAACCTAAGGGTAATATGATTATCGACATAGGTGGGGGTACTACCGAGATTGCGGTGATTGCCTTAGGGGGTATTGTATGCGACAAGTCGGTAAAAATTGCAGGGGATATTTTCAACTCGGATATTGTGCACTATATGCGTACGCAACATAACCTTTACGTAGGGGAAAGTACTGCAGAAAACATTAAGATGACCGTAGGAGCTGCTACTGAAGACCTCGATGCCCCACCAGATGATATTATGGTACAAGGGCGTGACCTGCTCACCGGTAAACCTAAGCAAGTGCAAGTATCCTACCGCGAAATGGTGAAAGCACTGGATAAATCTATTCTTCGTATAGAAGATGCTATAATGGAGACACTTTCGCAAACGCCTCCTGAATTGGCTGCCGATATCTATAATACAGGTATCTATATGGCAGGTGGTGGATCGATGTTGCGAGGGTTAGACAAACGTATTTCTATGAAAACTGACCTCCCTGTATACGTAGCCGAAGACCCTTTGCGTGCCGTAGTACGTGGAACAGGTATCACTCTAAAAAATATTAACAAATTCAGAAGTATTTTATTAAAGTAAAGATAGATAGAGGTAAGAGATAAGAAACAAGAGGTATGAACCAAATCATTCAATTCTTTATGAGGTCGAGGGACTTTTTTGTGTTCCTCGCACTGTTCTTATGCGCTATTGGTTTGGTTTTTAACAGCAATTATTATCCTCAGAGTGCTTACATAAACTCAGCGAATGCAGTGTCGGGTAGGCTTTACAGTTTCACAGACTATTGGGCACAATATTTTAGCTTACGCGGTCAGAACGAAACCCTTACTGAGGAGAATAGAGTTCTGCGCTCACAACTCTTACGGATGGAACAGCAAATCCGCAATATATCTCTTGTAGATTCAGTGTCATTCCCCACTACCGATTCACTGAAATACAAGGTACTTAAAGCAAATGTGATAAAAAATAGTTTCCGTTTAAAAAACAACTACCTCACTATCGACAAAGGTACGAAAGACGGTGTAAAGCAAGATATGGGAGTGCTCTCGCCACAGGGAGTTGTGGGAATAATAGAGAATACTTCGGAGAGGTTTGCTACTGTACAAAGTGTACTGAATACTAGGTCGGCACTGAATGCAATGGTGAAGCGCACACAACACTTTGGTTCATTGCGTTGGGATACCAGAGAGGTGAATAAAGTACAGCTGTTAGAAGTACCTAATATAGCCCCTATACAGAATGGAGACACGATTGTAACAGGGGGTATGTCGAACATATTCCCTAAGGGAATTCCTATTGGCAGGATAGTTCATTTTGAAAAGAGCAAAAAGGATAATACGTATATCATTGATGTAAAGCTATTTGCTGATATGTCGAACCTTGAATATGTGTATATTATTGAAGATAGAGATAGAGCAGCCGTTTCTGACTTAGAAAAACAGAACCCAAAATGAGTCACCCAGTAGTAAGAAATGTATATTTATTTGTATTCTTAGTGTTGTTGCAGGTACTCATCTTCAACAATGTGGAGTATTGGGGCTATGTAAATCCGATGGTTTACATAGTGTTTATACTGTTATTACCCTATCGTGAAAACAGAATGCCTTCATTGGTAGCGGCATTTTTAATAGGGTTGTGTATAGACATTTTTTCTAATACGGGAGGGTTGCACGCTGCCAGTAGTGTACTTATAGCTTATTTGCGTAATCCGATACTACTAACAGTATTTGGCAAGAATTTTGAGTATCAAGAATTGGATTTGCTCGCTTATCCGTTTTCTAAGATTTTTAGCTATACAACCTTGATGGTGGTAGTGCATCACACACTGTTTTATTTCTTAGAAGTCTTTAACTTCAATCACTTGTTTCTTACATTAGCAAAGATTGTAGGAGCATCTATCTTCACTATCATCGTTTGTTTGCTATTCATCTATCTGTTTAGTAAAAATAAGAAATGAGAAAATATCTGTTGCCCATTATTATTCTTTTTGTGGCAGTGGTGTTCTTAGTACGGTTATTCTTCTTACAAGTAATATTTCACGAGGAAAATACAGGAATTGACAACATTGCTATTGAAACGGTATACGATTACCCCGAACGCGGATATATTTACGACCGTAATGGAGAACTATTAGTATCGAACCAACCTGCCTATGACGTGATGGTTGTGCCCAGTGAGGTGAAAACTCTCGATACCTTAGAGCTTTGTGGACTCCTTGAAATCAGTAAAGAAGAGTTTAGGGAACGACTCATAAAAGCAAGTGATTACTCACGCAAAAAACCTTCGGTAATCGTGCACCAGCTCTCCAAAGACGATTATGCTGTACTACAAGAAAAGTTGCGCAAGTTTCAAGGATTTTATATACAGAAGCGAATGCTCCGCAGTTACCTCACTCACAATGCGGGAAATGTATTGGGATATATCAGCGAGGTAAATGAATGGGAACTAAAAAAGAACCCTTATTACTTAGCTGGTGAACTGATAGGTCGCAGTGGGGTAGAAAAACAATACGAGGAATTCTTACGAGGTAAAAAAGGTGTACAATTCTTCCAAAAAGACAAACACAACGCTGCCATTGAACGTTATAAAAATGGCGCAATGGATACTTTGCCTATCACTGGGCAACCTTTGCAACTAACCATAGACATCAACTTGCAAGCCTATGGCGAAATGCTGATGCAACACAAACACGGCGGAATTGTAGCTATAGAACCTAAAACAGGTGAGATTCTCGCATTGATATCAGCACCTACTTTTGACCCTGCTCTGTTGGTAGGACGTGAACGTTCTAAAAACTACACAGCCCTTTATAACGATTCGATTGCTAAACCTCTTTACGACCGCACACTATTAGCAGAATACCCACCAGGGTCGCCATTTAAAGTAATAAACGCACTAATAGGCTTACAGGAAGGTGTGATAACACCAGGTAGTGTATTCAGCTGTGGAGGAGGTTATCGTTTTGGAGGGCGTATAATGCGTTGCCACTGCGGGCGCAGTTCTAATGACTTATTACACGGGATAGCTTTTTCTTGTAACTCTTATTTTGCAAATACCTATAAGCGTGCTATTGATATGAAAACCACTTCGGCAGTGGGTATGGACAAGTGGAATGCTCACGTACGAAGTTTTGGATTGGGAAGCTTTTTAGGTGCTGACCTACCGACGGGACGTGCAGGGAAAGTACCTAATACTGCTTTGTATGACAAACAATATGGTAAAGGTCGCTGGAATGGTACAACCAATATCTCTAACGCTATTGGGCAAGGAGAACTGCTCACCACTCCTATACAGCTTGCTAATGTTATGGCAGCTATCGCTAATAGAGGTTATTACTATACCCCTCATATCGTAAAAAAAATAGATAATAAAATTACTCCATTTCAAGAGTATACCGTTGCTAAGCACACTACAATAGCCCCTAAGAACTTTGAACCTGTGATTAGAGGTATGAATATGGCATATGAGCAAGGTACTGCACGCCGTACCCAAATTGAAGGTATTAATATCGCTGCTAAAACAGGTACCGCCGAAAACTTTATAAAAGTGAATGGCAAGCGTATGCAACTTACTGACCACTCTATATTTGTAGCTTTTGCCCCCATAGAAGACCCTAAGATTGCTATTGCCGTATTTGTGGAAAACGGGTATTACGGAGCACGAGTAGCTGCTCCCATCGCCTCACTAATGATTGAAAAATACCTAAAAGGTGAAGTATACCGCTGCGACCTCGAAAAACAAATGCTCGAAAAGAGTCTTGAAGACGAATATATGAAGCCTTATAGCGGATTGCCTTTTACCATCAACCGATAATGAAGAAAATTATATTAGCTTCAGGCTCACCGCGCCGTCAGCAGTTCCTGAAAGAATTAGATATCCCTTATGAGGTAGTTCTTAGACCCATAGACGAAACCTACCCTAAACACTTAAAGCGAGAGCAAATCACCGACTATCTCGCCCAGCTGAAAGCTACGCCCTTTGCGGCTGAAATACCTACGGATTGTGTGCTTCTCACCTCTGATACTATTGTGTGGCACGAAGGTAAAGCCCTTGGTAAACCCAAAGACACTACCGAAGCCTTTGCAATGTTGCGTTCGCTCTCGGGGAAGACTCACGAGGTAATTACCTCTATATGTTTTACTACTAATGAAAAGCAAATAACGGAACACTGTATTACGAAAGTAACCTTTAAAGAGCTTTCCGACGACGAAATAACCTATTACATCAATCACTATCAGCCATTTGACAAAGCAGGAGCTTATGGTATACAGGAGTGGATAGGACATATAGGAGTTACCACTATTGAAGGCTCTTATAACAACGTAATGGGGCTGCCTACGCATTTAATTAAAGAACAAATATAAAAAGAAGTAAACTCTGGTAATTCTTGAATTTTACCAGAGTTTTTTCTTATATACTAATTAGCTTAAACTATTAAGAAACAATTTATTAAGAAAAATAATAAAAAAAGAATTATTAAAAAAATTGCAGTTTTAAAATATTTATTGTACTTTTGGGGCTGTATTTTAAATAGAAATACAAATGGCTATATTTAATAAAGAGAGAGATAATAAAAAGATTATTATGGCAGCAGAAAATCCCACAGGAAGTAGCAACCGTATTGTTACTGAAACAAAATTCAAAGGAGAAATCAATTCAAAATCTGATTTTAGAATTGATGGTGAAGTGGAAGGAACTTTCCAAACTTCAGGTAAATTAGTAGTAGGCAGAACCGGTGTGATAAAAGGCACTGTGATTTGCGAAAACGCCGATATTGAAGGTAAAATAACAGGTACCCTCAAAGTGAGTAGTATTTTAAGTTTAAAATCTACTGCAGTTGTAGAAGGCGAAGTGTACGTAGATAAGCTTTCTATAGAACCAGGAGCGGTATTTAACGTTTCTTGCTCGATGAAAGGAGGCAAAAACAGCTTTACCATCAATGAAAAACCACAAGCACCACTTACAGCCGAAAAACAACCACCTAAATAAGTGGATTACCTTTTCACAAATAGGGCTACAAATGGCTATGGTAATAGCCATTTGTAGCTTTTTTGGTGTTTGGTTAGACGGTAAATTTCCTAATGAGTACTCTCTATGGACAGTGGTATGTTCGCTTTTTGGGGTATTTGGGGCTATGTATTCAGTAATTAAGAAAGCCCAACAGATGAGCGATGAAGAGTAACATACTTCTGTTTGTAAAATATTTATTATTGCTTATTGCCGGAGGGGTAGGACTCTTTTGGCTATATAATTATTGCGTAAACACAGAGGGCATTAGTTTATACTATTCGCTAAATACCTTGCTCATCTTCCATTGTGGTTTATCTTTCTTCTTATTTAGTATTATCTTCATTGTAAACAAAAGGCGCAAACAACACACTGCTTTTGCTTTTATGGCGGGCTTTGTATTGCGATTTGTAGCCGTAGTAATTCTCTCACTTCCACTGGTAAAAACTGTAAGTTCTTCTCCTTTACACGAAATGCTCTTCATCTTATTACCTTCTTTTTATTTTACAACCATAGAGGCGGTATTAGCGATTCAGTTGATAAAATAAGTGCGAGCCGTATGGCGGGTAGAAAATTTGGAAATTAGCAAATGAGAAAATGAGAAAATGAGTAGTGATAAAAATAGTTTTTTGATGGGTCTGACTTGTCAGACAAATCGGACTGGTCTGAGTTATCGGAGGAAAACGAAAAATATAAAAAGTGAGTTGGGAGGATTTTTGATGAGAAAAGGCTGTAAGATGGGTGGTGTTAGCTTATAGAGAGCTTATAGGAAGCTTATGCGAATCTTGGAAGATTGGTATAGGAAGGTGATGCAAAAGGTAAACGGGGTTCGAGGCGAAAGAAAAAGAATCCTCACCCCGTCCCTCTCCCAAGGAGAGGGGGAGTGTGGTGACGGAAAATCAAAAGAAACCTCTCACCTTACACATACTCCGTTCTCGCGGTGCACATACCCAGCTATTGCTGGCTACCTCGGAGAAGGGGAAGGTAGCGACGGAAAAAGGAACAAATGACGAAGGACGAGAGGCGAATGATGAAGGCAAGGCGATGGTAAGATAAAGGAAATGTAAAGTCCGGGTGTTGCAATTTTGTAGAAAAGCACCTTGTTAAAGACACTATCTGTGAATTTGAATCAGAAGTATGTAAGTTCCACTAATAATTGCAATTTTAAGTAGTAATTTACTTTTATTTTTCAGAGGTTTTGCCTCTAAGGGGCCCTCTGATCGCTACTTTAAACTCTCGCACAGATTACACGGATTGTACGGATTTAGACCCCGATTGATTTCAATATTATAGAACAAAAGTGCACGGATTTTAGCAACAAGTTGCTTA
>NZ_AKFR01000003.1:0-52680 GCF_000277665.1 Capnocytophaga sp. oral taxon 335 str. F0486
TTGAATAAGTAAATCATTATTATTCAATATCATAAAGAACTTATCTCTCCCTATTTTTGCTACCTGATGTATCTTATCTGATAACATATAATAAAGCTTCTTTCCTCCTATCTTGGGCAGTTCTCGACGTATTTCCTGTACCATCTCAATAATTATACTCTCACTGAGTGCTACCTCCTTAAACGATTTAACTGCTTTATAATGAGCTTGTCTACTAATACCAAAACACTTGCAAAGAGCGCTTATCTTTTCTGTTTTGGAAAGTACTTCAATAACTCTTGTTCTAACTTTTTTTTTATTTCATCGCCCATTCCTGTTTCCTGACCAAGAATTTGAAAATAAGTCTTATAAACTTTATTCTCTAAAGTCGTTTCAGCAAAAGCCTCTTTAAGGGCTTTTAACTCCTTTTTAAGAGCTTGAAGCTCCCCGATTTCATCAATTGTTTCCACGCGTACTATTTTATTTAATAAGTGATTTTTACCATACTTTTTAAGCCATTTTTGAATCGTTGTACTTCCTCCAATGCCGTACTTGCGTCGGCAGTTTTCAATACTCAATCCGTTTCTCTCAATCTCTTCTACGATACTCAACTTAAAGCAATCACTGTACCGAACTGTTTCTTTCCTCCCTATTGTCATATCTTTTTATGGTTTTTAGTGTAAACCTATTTCAGGATATGACATCATTCGCCTCTCGTCCCTACACCCCCTCTCCTTGGGAGAGGGACGGGGTGAGGATTCTTTTTCTTTCGCCTCGAAACCCCGTTTTTACCATTTTTTGCATCGCTGTATTATACTATGAGTCAACTACTTATATACCCTTTCTATACCAATCGTCCAAGATTCGTATAAGCTTCCTATAAGCTCTCTATAAGCTAAGTCCACTCTCCTAACACTCTTTTTTCACCAAAAAGTCTCTTAGTCTCCTTCTGAAAATCTTCGTTTCCTTCCGAAAGTCCTAACCAGCCTGATTTGTCCTACGAGTCAGACCTGTCACCCCCCCTTTTTTTATCATTACCCATTTTCTAATTCTCTCATTTTCTAATCTGCTAATTCGCACCACAAAGTTATAAAATATTTGTCAATACAGCAATATGCTCTCTCTCTTTTCTCTCTAAGTCAGTTTTTCCCTTTATTTATTCTTCGTTCAAGCGTTAACTTACTTTTTACTCACATATCCAGCTCTGGAACCTTCTCTGGCTTTACCTTTTACCTTAATTCATTCTCACCACTGCCTCTTTCAGTCCGTTACTTGTAGCGCGTAATTGTACCTTTCCACCTTTTTCACCTGAGCGGATAATCACTTGGCATTTGCCATTGAAAAGTTTACGCTCTACACGCTCTCCTTCGGCAAAAGTATCTTTCTCGTGCGAACTGGGGTCGCCGTTTCCTACTCCTATAATGCGAGCATCTCCTGTAAGCTGAAACTGTATAAGGGCATCGGCATTGGGTACTTCACGTCCTTTTTTATCTACTACACTCACGTTCACTACTACGGCATCTTGCTTACCGGCTTTCAGTTGTGTTTTATGAGGAGAAAGCACAATCGCAAAAGGTTTTTCGGTAGTAGTTATTTCGGAGGTAATCCGCTTCCCATTCTTAGTGCCTACCGCTTTCAGCGTACCTTTTTCGTAGGGTACTTCCCAATATAAGTGTCCAAAAGCAGGTGTTTTTTGTTTGCCGAGCGTCTTCCCGTTCAAGAAAAGTTCCACTTCTTCGGTATTGCTATATACCCACACTTTTACCACAGTGTTTTGGGGCAGGTTCAGATTCCAATGAGGGGCTATGTGCAATACAGGCGATTCACTCCAATGGGCTTTGTAGTAGTAATACACGTTCTTAGGGAAACCACACACGTCCATTACCCCAAAATGCGAACTGATATTAGGCCACGCAAAAGGGGTAGGCTCTCCGCGATAGTCGAAGCCCGTCCATACGAAACCGCCCATAAAACGAGGGTCGTTAGCAGTCGTGCTGTACCATTGCTGTGCTTGTGATGCCCAACTAGGGTAACTCTTGTCTTGGTCGAGCAGATAGGCGCGTAGGGTATCGGCTACAAAATGACCGCTGTAACCGCCTGCTTTGTCAAGTACGATTTCCGGCAGATACACCCCTCGAGTACCCACGGTGCTGGCTACTTCGGTACCGATGATAGGTTGATTGGGGTGCGCTCTCTCATAATCGGTAAGCCCATAGAGGTTGTAATTGAAGCCTCGTACAGGTATGGCAGCACTCACGCCTTCATTTTCATTACCTACGTTGGCGCCATAAGTGCTCACGCGTGAAGGGTCTAAATGCTGTTGTAAACTCACCAACGTACGCGCAATGCGCTCGCCAGTTTCGGTGCTTTGTATTTTTTCTTCTTCATTCCCGATACACCACATAAAGACGCTAGCGTGATTGCGGTCGCGCTTGATAAGGTCTTCAAATTGTTGGCGGTATTCTCGCCCGCTGTTTAAGAGTCGGGTTTCGTCCATCACTAATAAACCCAAACTGTCGCAGGCTTGTAGCACGGCAGGGCTATGAGGGTGATGGGCAGTGCGGTAGGCATTGGCACCCATTGCTTTGAGTAACCCAATACGATAATACTGCAATTCGTCTAATAGTGCAGTACCTACGCCGGCGTGGTCTTGATGTACGCACACGCCTTTTATTTTCATTTTTTTGTCGTTGAGGTAAAAGCCGTCGGGTTGATAACTAAAAGTGCGTACCCCAAAGCGGGTGCGAATAAGGTCGGTGGTCTTTCCGTTGGAAATGATTTTTGTTGTTAAGGTGTACAGATAGGGGTGCTCAGTATCCCAAAGCTGTGCATTAGGAATGTTAAGGTTACTCTTTACAGTTACTTTTTCGTTAGGGGCAAAAGTAGTATTTGCAGATTTGTGAGTGGCTATTACTTTCTTTTCACGGTTAAGAATAGTCCATTCCACCTGAAATGTTTGTGAGCTTGTCTCTCGGTTATGCACAGTGGCTTCGGCGTGCATTTCGGCTTGTTTGCCAATGCTTTTGGTATAGATAAAAACCTCTTCGGGGGAAGAGTGAACAGAGTTGTAAGAGTTTAGCCACACGTGCCGATAGATACCTGCGCCTTCGTAAAACCAACCTTCGTTTTGGGTAGCGTCTACCCTTACGGTAATCACGTTTGGTTTGCCAAAATACACCAAATCCGTAATATCGTACTTTATTCCTGTATACCCGCTGAGGTGATGCCCTACATAAATGCCATTTACCCAACACCTACTGTCTCTAAAAATACCGTCGAATTGCAGTTCGATGCGTTTGCTCGCTTCGGATTTGCTGAGGTCAAAGGTTTTTCTATACCAACCGATACTATGCTCGGGGAAGGTACTGCCTAAGGCTTTATATCCGTGTGACCAATCACCTTTTTCACTGAAAGGGAGAGTTACTGCCCAATCGTGAGGGAGGTCTACGGTTTGCCACGCGCTATCGTCGTAGTCTATGCTCGAAAAGTTAATGCCTTTGGAAAGTGTTTTTGAGAAGTCGTTATATACACGGTAATACAAATCTTTAGTAGGGTCGGTAGCGTGCCCTAAGCTGAATTTCCAACCGTTATCTAACAATATATGCTCCCTAATGGCTTGCCCATAGATGGGGTGAGCAAGCCATAGGAGCATACCGATGAGAAAGGGAAGAAACTTGTATGGATATCTCATTTACTTTTTAGGTACATATTTGTATACCTTTACCCAATCTACTTGTAGTTTGAGTTGTTTGGTAAAAGGTTTGTTAATGTCTTTTTCAGTTTGAAAGCATAAATGGTGAGGTGCTTTAGCCATTGCTATAGGGTCTTTAAGAGTCCATTCAAGTTTACCGTCGATGTAAATCTTTATGTACTCAGGAGCCCATTCCATTGCTACAATATGCCAATCGGTTTTGCTGTAGTTGCGGAAGCTCTGTTGATACTGTTGGTCTTTACCAGATACTGCATAATGGATATAGGTATTCCAAGCGTTGTCCTCGTGATTTGTTTCATAGATGTCGTTTTCGCCATCGTCAGGCCATTTTTCACTTTCAGGCCAAGTAAGTCCTAAACCGCTGGAAGACTTATGAGGGTCTTCGTCCATACGTATTCTGAACTCAAACTTACCGTATTTGTAGTTCTTTTTATGAGCTATTCCACCTGTTATAAACATTCCTTCGCGTTTATAATCTTTGTCGATAAGGCAATTCAAGAAGCCGTCTTTCACTTCTATGGCATAGGTACGGCGCGTATTCTCAGGTTTGAGTTTACCTTCTTTTTCGAGGTATTCATTGTCATACACAGCCCAATTATCTGTGTTTAAGGCATTGCCATCGAAGTTGTCTTGGAAGTCTAACACCCATTCAGTAGGGGTTTCAGGCATAGGGTTGTCTTCAATAGGAGTGTCTCCTCCCGATTTGTTACAGGCAGTAAGCCCGCACAATAACATTGTAATAAAACTAAAGGTTGTTGCGTTTTTCATATGTTTTTTAATTGTCTATTTAATATATTCATTTAAGGTGCTTTTTTAATAAAGATATCCGAAAAGGTCAAGTCTTCGTAATTGTTATCCCAGCTACCTATCTTTATCACAAAGTATAGTTTACCTGTTTTAGTAGCTGTATAAGTCTTTTCACCTGAAGCTAATTCCGACATCAGTCCGCTTTTAGGCGTTTTGATTTCTCCCGATAGGTCAAACACCTTACCGTCGTTGAAGTCTTTGCCTTCTTCAGGTTCCCACTGACTTATATACACTTGTATCCAGCCCCACGCTTTGCCTTTGGCAGTGAGTGTCATATCGTAAGTATAAGTTTCTCCTCCGCTTACTTCAATAGGCTGATAAATTACGTGGTTGAACATCTTTCCTTCGGTGCCCGAAGTGTAATGAATATTACCGTCGGTAATGGTGATATCAGCTTTTTCTGAAAGACCTCCATTGATGCCTTGCAATAGTATTTTCCAAGCGTCTTTTTTGATGCTAGTCTCTACCGGAGGTTTAGGAGGCTTAGGACTATTATCTTTCTTGAATACGATATCAGAGAGGGCTAAATCCTCGAAATTATTATCCCAGCTACCTATCTTTATTACAAAGTAGAGTGTGCCGGTTTTACCAGCGGTATAGGTCTTTTGGTCTTGGATAGCTGAAAGTTCGGCAAATGAACCACTCATAGGAGAGGTGATGTTGTTTTGGAGCTCTAATACCTTGCCATCGCCGAAGTCTTTGCCTTCTTCGGGTTCGTGTTCACTCACATACGCTTGTATCCAACCCCACGCTTTTCCTTTGATTTCCACGTGCATATCGTAAGTGTAAGTCTGTCCTTTTTCTACGTTTACCGGTTGGTAAATCACGTGGTTGAACTTACCACCCACTTTACCAGATGAGTATTGGATATTACCCTCAACGATATTGATCTTAGCATCGGCTGTAATTTTTCCGTCTATACTTTGTTTTAGAATCTTCCAAGCGTATTTTTTAATCATATTTTCCACAGGAGGCTTAGGAGGTTCAGGTGGAGTAGGCAAGAACTTCGCCCCGTCAATCACTACAATAGTAGTCGCTTTGTTTTGGAGGATTCTCTCATTGCCATAAATGCTTACAGCCAAAGCGATGCGATTCTTGTAGTAATCGGGGTGGTCGGTAAGGAGCTTTTGCACATCTACGTCCAAGTAAAACGATTCTTCACTTTTACCAGAGGCAACGCTTACGCTTTCAGGCAAAGTGAAAGAGCCTTCGGGTAGTACTACAGCCGGTTTTTTCTCGTCGTTTTTGTACTTTTCTACATAAGCATTAGTAGCTTGTGCATCAACTTTTACTTTTACAGCAAAGCTATCGGTAGAGAGACCAGAGTTCTTCACGCCGAGCACTATTTTCAATTTCTTAGTAGTCTCGTCGAAAGTGTAGTTTTCGGAGTTTCCGCCGAAAGGCACATTATATTCATTACCTCCGTTGTTCAACGAGGCTTGCGGCATATAAAGTGTAGTAATGCCGGGGTCTTCAAACACATCGTCTTTTTTACAAGCGATGAAGGCTACGAATAGGAGTAGCAATAATGTAATGTTTTTTGTTTTCATATATAAGAGATTGTCCTCACCCCCTCCTTCTCCCCCTCCCCCAAGGGAAGGGGGAGGGAATCCGCAAAAGCGATGAGGTTTGTTATTCAGTTATTTTTTTCAAATTGACGTATTTCGTCACTCGTCATTCGTCACTACCAACCTGGGTTTTGTTTTACAATTCCGTTAGATTTATTGATTTCGCTATGAGGGATAGGGTAAAAGTACATCTTTTCGGTAAAAGTGCGCTTTTCTACTTCTTTTACTTGATAGCTAAAATGATTGCCGTTTTTGGTAGCTTGCACTCCAGTAAGCGACTCATTGAGCACGGTAGTAGCGTCTTTCCAACGGCGCAAATCCCAATAGCGGTGTTCTTCAAAGGCGAGTTCTATACGGCGTTCGTGTTTTACTTTTTCTCTGAACTCCTCTTTTGATGCTGTAGTAATCGCAGGCATTTCCACACCCGTTCTGCCTCTCACCAAATTGATAGCCTCTTTGGCAGTAAGTGCATAACCGTTGTTAGCATCGGGTCCGTAGACTTCGTTCATCGCCTCGGCATAGTTGAGGTAAATTTCAGCCAATCGGAAGACTACCCAAGAGCGGAGTCTTTTCTCGTCTTGTACTAAATCGAGATTGTCGTTCAAAAACTTTTTGAGGTAGTAGCCCGTGCGTGAAGCGTTTTTGGCGTTGTAGTTGTCAGCACCACCTGCATATATTTCCATTGTACGTCCGTTCCACTGGCTGTTGTTGGTTACTATCGTATAGCCGAGTCTAGGGTCGCGATTGGCGTATATATCATTAGGATCAGGGGTGCCTTTGTACTCATAAGCACTTACCAAATTATGTGAAGGCGTAATACCGCTGTTGCCTCCTGCCGTGCCAATGGGGTAGTTTTTCCTTTCCAAATCATTGGTGGCACTTTGGCGAATAGCAAAAATGGTTTCTGAGCTTTTGGCACTTCTGTCGCCGAGGAACAAATCGCGGTAGCTATTGTCGAGGCTGTAGAGATTTAAGCTGAGAAGCTCATTAGCCGCACTAGCAGCTGCTTTCCACTTGTTCACATCGTTAGTGGGGTTGTACAGTGGACTTGCCGCATAAAGCAACACTCTGGATTTGAGGGCTAAGGCAGCTCCTTTGGTAATACGCCCATCTAAGCCAATATCAAAATCTCTTCCCCAATTGGTAATCAAGCTATCTTTGGAAGCATCGATTTCACTCACGATATAGTTCACAACCTCATCTACTGTGTTGCGAGGCAAAAGTGTGTTACTATCGGCGGAAAGCGTTGTTTTTACAAGAGGTACCCCTCCGTAGCGTTTCAGTAGTTCAAAATAGAAATAAGCTCGCAACACGCGGTTTTCAAAGCGCAAAGCCCTTATGCTCTTCACATCGCGATTGTAGTTGTTGATGTCGTTTTGAGTGATGAGGTTGCGGTTCTGCTTTAAGAAAGAAGCATAGTTAGGGAATTTTTCCAAGAAATAAGTAGCCGCTTGTATGCCTTCATAGTTGTAAGCATACGTATTATCGGGGTTGTTGGTGCTATTCCAGCTTCCTTCGTTAAAAACTTGAGTGTTTGAAGGCGAAAGCGTATATTCAGCCTCGTCGCTCACTGCCGCAAACAGATTGCCATCGATGGCATCAAAGCGGTTTTGCAAACGCGTATAGGCAGCATAACCAAAGTCGTACAACACTTGGTAATTGGTTTTTATCTGCTCGTCGGTATCGTAAATATCTTCTTTGGTGTCTAACACATTACACCCGATGAGTGTACTCATCAGCGCAATGCAGCTCACTGCAAAGATTGTTCTGCTCGGTTTATTACTCTTTAACATAGCGATATATTTTCGGTAGTTTATTTGTTTAAAACTTTAAAGACACACCCATAGTAACCGATTTGAGCGCAGGGTAACCCGAAAGCACTTCGGGGTCTAAGTCGTAATCGGTAAGTAGTGATGAGAAAGTAAACGGATTGGCGGCATTTACGTAAATGCGCAATTTGCTAACGCCTATCTCGTCGAGCATTCGTTTAGGAACGCTGTAACCTACCTCTATGTAGCGTACTCTTAGGTAATTAGCTTTCTTTATCCACAAGGTGGAAGGCTGGGTGTTATTGTTGTTGCTCAATAACGACAAACGTGGGTACTGTGCGCTGCTACGGGTATCGATGCCTTGTGCAGGATAGTAAGCCCAGCGGTTTTTGGCGATAGCATACACATTGCCGTTGTTCTCAAAAGCAACTGTTTTTTGGCGTGCATCGTCTAATAAATTCACCTCTCTGCCTTGTACTCCTTGCACGAGCACGCCAAGGTCAAATCCTTCATAACCGAGGTTGAGCGTACCAGCATAAGTGAGTGTAGGGAGGTAGCTTTTGCCTATTTCGGTTTTATCGGCAGGGTCTATACGGTTGTCACCATTTAGGTCGCGGTATTTCACATCACCAGGGGCAACGTTTCCAAAGGAAGGTTTAGGGAGTGAAGGTAGCAGATTGCCATTGCTGTCAAAATCGTTTATGTCGTAGAATCCAGCAGCTTCATAGCCAAAGCGTGTGCCGATAGGTCGGCCTGTTTGAGCTGAACTCTCGCTAGTAGCGTCGTACTCAGCCATATAGTCTATTTTGTTTTTAGCAAACGAAGCATTAGCGCCTATACTATAAGTGAGTTTTCCTGCTGCGTTGCTGTAGAGCGTACTCACTTCAAAACCTCGGTTAGTTACCTTTCCTATATTTTTATAGGGAGGGGTAGCCCCAAAGACACTTGAAATACTGTAATCAGGGGTGATAATACCTTCGTGTTTGTTGAGGAAAGCCTCTATCATCACGTCCCATTTGTTAAAGAATTTAGCTTCCACGCCTATGTTGTACTTATAGGCTTTTTCGGCAAATATACGCTCATTAGGTACGTATTTTAGTCCGATAGCACTATGCCACGACGGGTCATCGTTTCCTGTGGCAAAACCGCCTCCTCCGTAAGAACCGTAATAGCGTTCGTATAAGTAGCGACCTTCGTTGTAGACATCGTTACCCGTAGTACCTACCGAAGCGCGCAATTTTAACCGATTGATATTGGCATTCGCCGAAGGGTGTTGCTCATTGAAAACCTGATAGGCTGCTGAAAGGGCGTGATAAAAACCAAACCGATTGCCTTTCTTGTAGTTATCCGAGCCACCGAAGGCAAAACCAAATTCAGCCGATACGCGTTTGTTCCAATCGTAGAACACACGTCCGCCGATGTTCTGATAGGCGTAGTTGTTGTTCAAACCCGCTTTTCCGTTGAGATTGTCGTCTATATTATAAACGTATTGAAGGTAATTTACCGCTGTTTGGAAAGTGTTTTGTCCAAACTCACGGGCATAACCTGCACCCAACAGAAACTGCAAACGGTTCCATTGGTTGGTACCCCAGTCGTCATCTACTTTGTAGTTGCTATCCCGATGGGTGGTTTGTGCTACCCCATTGAACATACGAGTGTAATCTCTACTTACAATGCGTGTGCCTCGTGTCCACGAACTGAGCGATACGCCTTGTTGTATGTATAAACCAGGGGTGATGAAGTCTAATTTCTCTTTTAGGTTGAAATTAGCCCCTAAAGTGCGGTCGTGTAGCGTTTTGATACCTAAGGCTCGGATAGAAGCGTAAGGATTATCGGGGTGGATGGCTGTACCAGGGAACGACCCATTGGGGTTTTGCGCCGGATAAATGATATTAGGGTAGCTCGCCAAGTTTTGCCAGAGCTTATACTCGTTGTAATTAGGCGATTTACGGTCTTCTATACGTCCGTTGATATTTACATTTCCTTCAAATATTTTGAGCATACTGAAATCTAAATTTGCTTTTACGAGATATTGGTCGAACCTTCCGCTAGAATGCGAATCGTCGTTCTTAGAGGCGTACAAACCACTGTTGCCAGCGTGCCCTAATAGCACAAAATACTTGGTAGTAGCCGAGCCTCCGCGTATGTTCACATCTTGTCTATCAAACAAAGCCGAATTTTTGAGTACTTTGTCGTACCAATCGGTGTTGTATTTCACATCGTTAGGGATATTGTAAAAGCTTGTCCAAGCCCCTGCATCGTTACTGTAAGCCTCGTTGTATAGCTGAGCATACTCGGTAGCTGATAGCGGTTTGCTCAGTACCGTAGGCATTTGCACGCCCGTTTGGAAATCTACTCCTACCACAGGTTTGCCTTCTGTACCGCGTTTGGTGGTAATCCACACGATGCCGTGCGCTCCTTTCATACCAAATGGCGCTAAGGCAGCCGCATCTTTCAAAACCGTAATCGACTCGATTTCGGAAGGCGATAGCA
This sequence comes from Capnocytophaga sp. oral taxon 335 str. F0486, assembly GCF_000277665.1. Lineage (NCBI taxonomy): Bacteria > Pseudomonadati > Bacteroidota > Flavobacteriia > Flavobacteriales > Flavobacteriaceae > Capnocytophaga > Capnocytophaga sp. oral taxon 335. The sequence continues at coordinate 10,329 of NZ_AKFR01000003.1, forward strand.
GTATAAAATCACTTTGGTAACCATCGATAAAATAGGTAACCGAAGGGTAGTTGTAAGAACCCAACCCGCGGATATTTAGACTGGCATTGTCCATTCCTCCGCCTTGCAATACAGTGAGCCCAGGTAGCACCCCAAACAAACTGTTGGTAAAGTTAGTTGTGGGCATTTTCAAGAGTTGTTCTCCTTTTACTGATGAGGTAGAAAGTGTTGAGAGCTCTTCGGGTACGTTCAGAGGGCTTTGTGCCTGCACAGCACCTGCCCAAAGCATACAGCCCACAAGGCTACAAAATAATATGTTATGTTTATATTTCATTTCAGTTGTTTTATTAATTGGTTATTAGTACCCAGGGTTTTGTATCAAGTAGCCTTTGTTCACTTCTGATTGAGGGAAAGGCTCTAAATACTGACTGTTGTCCCAATATCCTGTATAGACAGGTTTCACGGCGTAAGAAGCGTAATCCCAAGCGTTCCACCCTTCCGATTTTCCTGGGGCGTACTCAAAAACTACTCCTTTCTTTTCCCCTCCAATGATACCATTGGCGATATCGGTGAGTTTCCAGTGTTTTACATCAAAGTAACGGTGATTTTCTTCATAGAACTCTACCGCCCATTCTCTTTGCACGAGTTTGCGCAAAGCGTCTTGCCCTGTTTCAGTAACATTGGGTAGCCCTGCACGCGAGCGGATAACGTTTAGGTTTTGCAAAGCCTGAGCAGGATTACCTGCTTCGTTATAGGCTTCAGCAAGATTTAAGTAGAACTCAGCCAAACGATACAGAGGAAATTCAAACCAATCGCGGGTATCAGCCATATAAAAGAACTTCACACGGCGTCCTGCGCCTTCACTACCCGCTCTTTTTTCCCAAGTAGAGGCATTTGCCAAAGTCTCACTTGACCAATAATGCGAACCAGGGTTGTTCCACGCTTGTTGTCCTGCAATCGCTGCTGAGGCTTTAAAACGGGCTTCTAACTCATTGCACTTGTTCACATAAGTTGCGTAGCTTTCCCAGTTTTCACCCGTCCACGTTTGGTCGGTGCCATCAGTTTTGTAGTATTGGGTAAGTTGCAAGTAACTCATAGAATTTGCCCCTCCTGGTTGGCTGTGAGGGTTATAAGCCTCTATAAAACTTTGTGATTTAAAGGCAAGGAGTACTTCTCGGTTGTTAGGGGTTGCTACTGCTGTACCGTAATCGGCTAAGGGGTTGCCCGTATTGATGATTTGGTAACCATTGGCAGTTGCCCAGCGTATCACTTGCTCGTTTGCCTCTATGGCTTGTTGCCATAACGAAGCATCGTGTGTGCCAAAACAAATCAGGTTGTTATTGCCACCCAAACTCATATAAGGTGTATTGCTATTGAACAGCGGACGCGCGGCGTACATCAGCGCTTCGGCTTTGATACACATCGGGATACCTTTGGTTACACGTCCTTTTTCCGAAGCGTTGTAGCTATCGGGCAGGTCGGGAATAGCTTTGTTGCAAAGGGCAATAATATGGTTTAAGGTAGCGCGCAAAGTAGCGCGAGGAATATTCAGGTCGGAATCTACTGAAAGTGTACCCTCTATAATAGGCACCCCGCCATAACGTTTGAACATCTCCTCATATCGGTAGGCGATGAGGGTATACATTTCGGCTTTGATACCTTTCTTTTGTACCTCAGTAAGATCGGGGACTTTATCGATATTCTCAATCACCAAATAGCACTGACGGATAGATTGGTAGTTGAACACGAAACCATCGGAGCTAAGGGCTTTGCCATCGGAGTCGCTGGCTACCATTCCAGAACGTTGAATTTTATAGGTGTCTTCCCAACTGAATTTCACATCGTTCACTTCTCCCGATAGGTGAGAGAGCGTTCCCGCTTTCAGTCCGCTAATGCGCCCATTGTCGTAACGCAAGGTAATACCCGATTGCAGGCTCATCGCGTAGGCTTGGGCAATAGCCGAGAGAGATTTCTGTTTGCTCGAAAAGATAGAATCGACATTCACATCGCTCCCCAGACTCTTTTCGAGGAAGTGGTCTTCTAACTTACAAGAAAATACTTGTGAGAAAAAGACGAGGATTAAGGTGGTATAAATGAGCTTTTTCATTGGTTGTATTTTTTAGAATTGAACGTTGAGCCCTACGCTATAAGTGCGGGTCATAGGGTAGAGATATCCAGAGGCAGCGCCGTTAGAATCTTGTTGTTCGGGGTCGTAACCATCGTGCATTTTAGACCACGTATAGAGGTTGTTACCGCTCACCGATAGTTTTACCGATGAGATACCTGCTTTGTCCAACCACATTTTCTTTTGCAAGAGATAGCTTACCTCTACGTTTTTCAGCTTGATATGGTCGGTAGAGAGCAACCAGAAGTCGCTAAACAATCCGTTGATGTTATCACCGGTGCGCATAGAAGCACGTGGGAAAGTAGGGGTAATGCCGTTTTGGGCTTTCTCGGGAGTCCAACGTCCGTCGTACTGATGTTGGAAAGCTGCCCCTGTACCCATATAGAAAGGGTTGCGCGTATAGAAATCCAAAGGCATAGAACCTTGAGCCGTACCGGTGAAGAGCACTGATATTTCAAATCCTTTGTAGCCTACATTGAGGTTTGCCCCAAAGGTATAACGAGGAAAGTTTGCATAACCAATAGGCACGCGGTCTTTCTCGTCGATAACGCCATCGCCATTCACATCTACATAACGGAGGTCACCAGGTTGCACTTTATTGCCATCAAAACGCGAATAAGGGCGTTGCATTACTTCTTGCCAAGTGTTGTAGAAACCATTGGTGAGATAACCTCTGTACTGCCCGATAGAATAGCCCGTTTCATTCATCCAAGGGTGAGGGTTGTTAGGCTCATCGCGGTAGTCAATTTTGTTTTTAGCATAGGATACATTCCCCCCGATACCATAAGTGAAATCGCCTATCTTGTCGCCCCAGTGCACTTGTATTTCGTAACCTTTATTGCTTACCTTACCTATATTGCTCGCAGGAAGGTCGGAACCTACAATACCAGGCACTGTACCTCTGTTCCACAAGATGTTGTCGCGTTTTTCTTGGAATACATCGGCATTGATAGTAAGCCTATCTTTAAACATATTCAGGTCGATACCCGCATTGCTTTTTTTGGCGCGTTCCCAAGTAACATTGGGGTTCCCAACACGCGTTTCCCAAGCACCAGTATAGAAAGGGTCTTTGGTAGTACCATCGCTACTGCCGAAATAGTAACCTCCGGCGCCATAGCCATCGTTGCGGTAGCCTTCATAGCCATAGCCCCAAGTACTGGGCAAGTATAGAAAACGGCGACCACCTACTTGGTCATTTCCTACTTCGCCATAAGAACCTCTGAGCTTTAAGTAAGTAACAATATTGTTTTTAGGGAAGAACTTTTCGTTAGTAACCACCCAACCCAATGAGAAGGCAGGGAAGAATCCGAAGCGTTTGCCAGGAGCGAAATTTTCGGTACCATTATACCCCATATTGCCTTCAATAAGGTAACGGCGGTCGTAATCGTAAGTAACCCTACCGGCGAGCCCCATAATACCAGCAGGCACGTTGAACTCAAAACCAGGGTCATACGTTTTTTGTCCGTTAGCCAAAAGTAAGGCAGTGATATTGTGTTTTCCGAAAGAGCGGTCGTAGTTGGTAGCTACTTCAAAATACAGGCGACGCCATTTGCTTGACTTAAAGCGGTCGGTAAGGGTAGTGTGTTTGAGTCTGCCGCCAAAGAAGAGTAGTTCAGCAGGGTTTTTAGGGTTGCGAGTTACGTTATACGAAGGGATAGAGCGTTCTCTTTTCACACCTTTTCTATACAAATCGTTGTAAGAAAAAGTACCTGAAATAGAAAGACCCTGAGTGATATAATCGAGTTTGTGTTTCAGTTTTAAGTTTAGGTTCAAGTCGGTTTGATAGGTAGTAAGATAAGGTCGCCAGAGCAAGCTGGACAACACCGAATAACCTGTACCTCCTTTACCTACTAAAGGATTTACACCATCTACATATCCATCGATTAAACGCCCATCTACAATACCAGGACCTGCAAAAGGCGTATTAGCCAAGATATGCACTAACATCGACTTTTTGCGGGCTGTTTCGCTGTTTACATCGCCGTCTTGCTCACTACCCAAAATCCCTCCTACCTTTGAAGATACAGCAGCAAGGTCGAGCGTGAGGTTAGTACGGTCGGTAAGTTCAAAATCGAAGTTAGAGCGGAAGTTGTAACGCTGATATTTAGAGTTTACATCGGCGTTGTGGTAGTTAGTTTCTTTGAAAGTACCTCCTTGATAGAAATATCCCAAAGAAGTAAAATAACGCGTTTTCTCACTTCCCCCTGATACGTTTAAGTTGAATTGCGTTTGAGGAGATACTCCGCCAAAAGCCTCTTTGAAATAGTTATGACTGGTGTAATATAACGCAGGGCTATTTAGCAGAGCTTGTTTTTGTTCAGGAGTGAGGTTCATCGCTTCCACCTCTTGAGGTGTATAGTCGCGATTGTTCTTGAACTTCCACAGCTCGTTGTGAAAACCGCTTTCGCTGAACAGTTTATCGAAGTTACTTGGGTCGTTGTCATTGCGAATAGCTTCGTTGCGGAAGCGAGCATAATCATAAGAATTGAGCAGGTCTAACTGAGTAGCCAACTCGCTCATACCAAAGTTATAAGTAAGACTCACCTTAGGAGCGCCAGAGCGACCTCTTTTGGTAGTTACTACTACCACCCCGTTAGCACCTTTCACACCATAGACAGCTGTTGCCGAAGCGTCTTTCAGTAAGTTAATACTTTCAATTTCGTAAGGGTCCATCGCATTTACGGCATTCATAGAGCTTTGGATACCATCTACTACCACCAAAGGTTCTTGGCTACTTGCATTGAAGGTACTCACCCCGCGAATACGAATGGTAGTAGCGTTCCTACCAGGCTCACCACTGGACTGAGTGGATGTAATACCTGGCATACGCCCTACCAGCGCATTGGAGACGTTGGCAACTGCATTTTCTACGAGTTTATTTCCTTTGACAGAAGAAATAGCACCTGTTACAGTTTCCTTCTTTTGGGTACCATACCCCACAACCACCACTTCTTTTAGTTCGGTGGTTTCGGGCAAGAGCTTTACGGTGATGCTGTTGCGGTTTTGCACCTGTACTTTGGTACTCTTATATCCCATAAAGGATATCTCTAAGGTAGCATTTCCGTTCTTCAAGCTGAGTTGGAAGTTACCGTCGAAATCGGAGGTTACGCCGTTTTTAGTACCTACTTCCAATACGGTAGCACCCATCAGAGGCATATTGTCTTCATCAACTACTTTCCCTTTTACTGTTTGGGCAAACAGGGATTGTGCTCCTACGCATAGCCCGAACAGCCAAGCGAGCATCAGTAGTTTGGTTTTGTATGAATGTAATCTATCCATAATTTTGGAATTTTAGTTATATGGAAAATGTCTTATTTCGTTGGGGCAAAGGTAGGGTGTTATAGTTAAAGGGTTGTTATCATTTCTTTTCGTTTATTTATCAAATTCTATCTACAGTAAGAAATATTAAAGTAAAGGAAATGTTTAGGTGCTTGTTATATTGTGTTTATCAAAGGTTTATAACAAAATATTTTTTTCTTTAACAAGTGCAATATTACATATTTTAAAATAAATAAACAAATAGAGGTTTTATAGTGGCTCTACAGTGGCTCTACAGTGGGTCTACAGTGGGTCTACAGTGGGTCTACAGTGGGTCTACAATGGAGACTAACCGAAGATTAATTGAATACTAAATGAACACTGATTGAGTTTAGAATGTTACTAAAACCAATCGAGGGTGGGAAAAAATCAGCAAATTAAAAAATGAGAGAATTAGAAAATTGGAAAGGTTCGGAAGAGGTAATTCAGGTAAAAGATAAGAGGTAAAGTGGGGGCTTAGCTGATAGGAAGCTGTATAAAGAAGAGAGATTTTTTTGTTATGATACAAAAATGCAACTTAAAGAGCTGGTGTAACCCATAACAACTGACTTCGACAATTGCTTTGTAATCGGAATCAGCTAAAAACCTTAGGTGTGAGTGAAAATGGAAAGTTAAGAGGGGTAAAAGCAGAATTTAACCAGTCGGGAAGTTTGAAGAGAAACAATTCGCGTTTAAATCTTAAAGGAAAGAGGGCTAATAGAAGTTTATTAGTTAGCTCTCTAATATTATTGTATTCCTCCTATTCTTACTAAACTACCCAGTACTACCATTACTACCCCTATGAGGGTTACACAGATGATATGCACCGCCATTTCGGGTAATTTGTTGAGCTGACCTTTGCGCAGTTTGGGCAATACCCTTGTTTGTGCCGAAATAGCAAAACAAATAGAGGTTAGCAAACAAATGAGTTTCAGTGATACTACGCGCTCAATAGGAGTAGCGAATGAAAACCAAGAACTGAAACCAGCGTTGTAGTCGTAAGCCATCAAAATACCTGTGATAACTAATACGGCAAGTGAGGGCATACCGATAGGCTCGTAAGTCTTCTCGAAATTGCCTATATAGCTAAAATCTTTGTGTTTAAGAGCTTTTGGCAAATAGCCGATAGCCAATACTAAGTGTCCGCCTACCCAAATAGTGGCAGCAATGAGGTGCAGAATGAGAATGAGGTGATGTGTGTACATAGTTAGGTTTCAGGGGGTCAGGTTTTAGGGGTTAGGGGTTAGGGGTTAGGGGTTAGGGGTTAGGGATTGCGCTTCCTATTTATTATTAAAGGTGTTCATTGTAATATTAAGCCCTGCTAAGCCAAAAGAAAGGACGGCTTCGGCAGATTTCTGTAGGCGTTCAGGCAAGAGGGTTTGCTCTTCGGGAGCCCACTCGCCGAGTACATAGTCTATTTGCCTGCCTGATTCAAAATTACTGCTAATACCAAAGCGCAAACGCGCATATTGTTGGGTGTTCAGTTGGGCTTGTATATCTTTAAGTCCGTTGTGACCCCCGTCGCTACCTTTGCCTTTGATACGGATAGTGCCAAACGGGATATTTAGGTCATCGCAAATGACCAAGAGGTTTTCCAAAGGAATGTTTTCTTTTTCCATCCAGTAGCGTACTGCTTTGCCACTGAGGTTCATATACGTGGAGGGTTTCAACAATATAAAGGTACGCCCTTTCACTTTAATTTCGGCGAGGTCACCAAGCTTCTGAGTAGTAAAAGAAGCATTATGGTCTTTCACCAATGTATCGGCTACAAGGAATCCTATATTATGACGAGTGTTGGCGTATTCAGCCCCTATATTGCCGAGGCAGGCGATTAAATATTTCTTCATAGTGCAAAGGTAGTAATAATTTGCGAATTAGCACGGCTCTCCATACAAATCGTAATCGGTAGCCTCGATAATCTTTATATCTGTAAAATCACCTATCTTTACATAGTGTTTTTTAGCATCGATAAGCACCTCGTTGTCTACATCGGGCGAGTCGTATTCGGTGCGACCTACAAAGTAGTTGCCCTCTTTGCGGTCGATGAGACAACGGAAAGTCTTTCCTACTTTCTCTTGGTTAAGCTCCCACGATATTTGCGATTGTATCTCCATAATCTCGTTAGCACGTGCAAGTTTTACTTCTTCCGGCACATCGTCTTCGAGCGCATAGGCGGTAGTGTTTTCCTCGTGACTGTAAGTAAAACAACCCAAACGGTCGAAGCGCATTTCTTTTACAAAGTCTTTCAGCTTCTGGAAGTCTTCTTCCGTTTCTCCTGGGTACCCCACAATAAGGGTAGTGCGTATAGCCATTTCGGGTATTGCTTCGCGGAACTTTTTCAGCAGTTTAGTAGTCTTCGCTTGGGTAGTACCGCGCTTCATACTTGCGAGGATAGAGTCAGAAATATGTTGAAGCGGAATGTCTAAATAGTTGCAGATTTTAGGTTCAGTCTTCATCACTTCCAATACGTCCATCGGGAAGCCGGTAGGGAATGCATAGTGTATGCGTATCCACTCGATGCCTTCTACTTTCACAAGAGCACGCAATAGGTCAGCCAAAGCACGCTTTTTGTAGAGGTCAAGACCGTAGTAGGTAATATCTTGGGCGATGAGTATAAGTTCTTTCACCCCTTTGGCAGCCAACTTCTCCGCTTCGGTTACAAGAGCTTCAATAGGGGTCGATAGGTGCGCCCCGCGCATTAGTGGAATTGCACAAAAGCTACAAGGGCGATCGCAACCTTCCGATATTTTCAGATAGGCGTAGTTCTTAGGGGTAGTAGTGAGGCGCTCTCCTATGAGCTCGTGTTTATAGTCGGCGCCGAGTACTTTCAAAAGGGCAGGCAGTTCGCTAGTACCGAAGTATTGGTCTACATCAGGGATTTCTTTCTCCAAATCGGGCTTATAGCGTTCAGAGAGACACCCCATCACAAACACCTTATCTACCAATCCAGCTTCTTTCTGTTGCACATAGTCCAAAATAGTGTTGATACTCTCCTCTTTGGCATTGTTGATAAACCCACAAGTGTTAATCACCACAATATTGCCCTTTTGCTCGTGCACCACCTCTTTGCCACCCGCTTTAAGTTGCCCCATCAGTACTTCGCTGTCATACACGTTTTTAGAACACCCAAGGGTTACGACGTTTATAGTGTTTTTCTTTATACTTCTTGTTCGCATTTGTTGTTAGTTTCAGGGGGCAAAAGTACGACTAATTTAGTAATTATCAAATTGTCCGCCCTCACACAGTGAGGGCGGACAATTTGATTTCTGCTTTCGAAGTCTATTAGTAATTGAGTTCGTAATGGGTTACTAAATGAGGTTTGAATGTTATATTCATTTCTATTTGTGATAACTTTTTCTGATTATTTTCAGTGATATATCTGAAAGTATATTCACAGATTTTATCTACTATCAGGTTGAGTGGTTTACCATTGCTATCTTTCTCTACTTTTATAGGAATGGTAAATTGAATTACACGCTCATTTTGTTTGTTATTGATGATTTTATAACTCTTACCGGTAACTGTTCCGTTATCAATCTTAGTCATAAGATCTTGCAAAGTGTTTGACATAGTTGTAGCATCAATATCTCCATAAGAAGAATTTTGATAATAAGCTCCTACTGAAGTTCCAGTTCTTAAATACTCGTTTTCGCTAATGTTTTTCACAAAACCATCATTATCAAAAGTGTAAGTAAGTTCTATGATTTTGTTTTCTATTTCTCCATTGTAGCGAGAAGAGGGAATAACTACTTTCTTAGGCAAATTTTTAGGAGATGCACCAATTATCAAAGCGATAGGCATTTCGAAATAATTCATAAAACTTCTACTTTCTCTACTGAAATCAAAAGAAAAAACGTTAAATTTGTTCTTATTCTCATTGTTGTAATAAGTTAAGACAGTTTCGAGAATTTTATTTCCTTCTCTATCATCTTTGCTAATAATTTTGGTAATATTGTCATTCTCCCAAGTAATAATCTCGTCACCTACACTTTTAAGTTGTTGTTTTTCGTTGTACATACCAAACCCGAGTGTATTACCTGCTGCATTTAGTCCATACTCTACCGCTTGAATATCGTATTGACCATTCACTTCGGTATCATAAGGAGCGGTAATTATTACCGAATAGTCCTTATAGGTAAAAGTTCTTACATCTTCAGGTTTTCTTTCTTGTTTTATGGTAACCTTGTTGATTCTACCCATATTGTCGTATTCGTATAGGTATTCGGCAGTACGTAAAGTATACGTTTGGTTGTATAATTCAGCTTCTAAATAACTGTTAGGACTATTAGTGTTGCTTGTAGTACCTTCATCAATATAAGTACAGCTTATACGTTTTACTTTTTTAGTAGGCAAATAAGCTTGCTGTTGCTCCGATAGAGGCTTTGCAGGCGTAGGAGTGTTGTCGTCCTTACTGTTACACCCTACAAGGGTAGCCAATGCCAAAAGGCTTAATAAAAATCTCTTCATAGTGGTATTAGTAATTTAATTCGTAATTCGTAATTATATCAGCATAGTAGGTAGCTTCCATACGGATATCAGTAGCAGAAGTATTGTTATAAGATACGGTAAACTTACAAACTTTATTCACGTTCAGATTGATAGTTTTACCATTGCTGTCTTTTTCTACTTTTACAGGCACAGTAATCTCAAAAATACGAGTACTACCATCATCACTGATAAATTTGTAGCTCTTATCAGTAACCGTTTTATTCTCAATGTTTGCAATCAGTGTTTGTAACTCACTCCAATAAGTACCAATTTCGTTGTTGCCATTGTTAGGAACGTATGAATATAACGAACCAGGGACAAATTTATTTTCTTTTTCAGCAATAGTTTTTACAAACTCATCGCTGTCAAAAGTATAACTGAAGCTCACTGGGCGCTCAAAACGACTACTATAAGAATCGTTTTCCTCTAAAGGAGTCGCTTCTATAGGTAAGTTTTTAGGAGCTGTTCCTTTTATGATAGCAATCGAAAGAGCAAAGTATTCCTGATAGCTACGGATATCATCCCCTGTATGATCAATTAAGTAAAATTTATTTTTATTAGTAGCACTATTGTAAGAAAATTTCACCCCTCTTTCTTTAACCACCCCATTTCTCGTTACTTTTCTACTGATTTTAGTGAGGTTGTCGTTTTCCCAAGTAAAAGTTCCTGCACTCATAGAGTTTTTGAGTTGTTGTTTCTCGTTGTATACCCCTAAGCTTAATATGTTACCAGAAGAATTGAGTCCATATTCTATAGAGCGAGGCTCTCTAATCCCATCATAAGGAGGAGGAGTCGTAATGGTTACCGAAATATTTGAATAAGTGAGGGTACTTACAATATCAGAGTCTCCCTCTCTTTTAAAAGTAACCTTAGTGATTCTACCTGCATTGTCATACTCATAGAAGTACTCCATAGTTTTCACTGTAAACTTTTGTCCCTGATTCAACTCAGGTTTTAAAAAGTCTTTGTATTGTACGGAAGGGTAAGAACCATTTTCATAATCAGCCTCTACATAAGTAGCTGTTACGTGTTTTACTTTTTTAGTAGGCAGATAGTTTTGCTGTTCTTTTGTGAAGTCAGGTCTCTGAGGAGGGGTAGGATTATTATCGTCCTTACTACCACACCCTACAAGCGTAGTCATTGCCAAAAGGCTCAATAAAAATTTCTTCATAATGTTGTATGTATTTAAATTTTGGGGCAAAAGTAATGCTTTTTTTTATTCTCAACTATTAAAGGAATGTTAAACTTTTACACAATGACAAAAATCCAACTTCTTTCAGAGTTCCTTCGGTTAATCACACTTCTCATTTGCTAATTTCCAAATTTGCTAATTCTCTAATTATCCCAAACCATCTATTCTCTTTCCGTCACACTCCCTCCTAGTGCCTATGGCCTAAGGCTTATCACCTCTTCCCCTTTCTTTCGCCTCGAAACCCCGTTTTTAACATTTTTTGTATCGCTGTATTATATTATTAATCAATTATTTATACACCCTTCCTATACCAATCGTCCAAGATTCGTATAAGCTTCCTATAAGCTCTCTATAAGCTAACCCCACCCATCTTACAACCTTTTTTTACCAAAATCCCTCTCAACTCTCTTCCGAATTTCTCCGATATCTTCTGAAACCCTCAACCCTTCCCCATTTGCTAATTTTTCCCCGCCTGCCGTGCTATGATTGCCCGCCGTGCTACGGTTGCCTGCCGTGCTACGGTTGCCGTGTTACGACCTCGCACCTCCGAGCTTCTCAGAAATCTTTCAAATAAAAAACTGCCCACATTACTGCAGGCAGTTTCTATATCACATCTCATTTGTTAATTTCCTAATTCCCTCATTTTCTCATTTTCTCATTTTCTCATTTTCTCATTTTCTCATTCTCTCATTTTCTAATTACCTCCACCCATTTACCATTGGTACGGGTATTGTAGCGGTTGCTGTACATTGCCTCAGCATAAGTACCTGGCAGATAATAGTGTCCCGCATACGAAGCATTCAGCTTGAGCTTGATATACTTCGTTTGTTTGGCTTTCAGCGACAAGTAGAAATTCGCACGGTCGTCACGGAAATCAGTGTAGTCTATATAGCCGTTGTCATCACCTTCATCATAGTCAGTAAAGCGGGTGTTTACAATCTCCCAGCCCGAAGGGATAATTTGGGTGAGTGCTACATTGTCTACTCTCTCCCCTGTGAGGTTTGTAATCTCAATAGTAGCTACAAACTGAGTGCTTTGGCGTAGATTGGTCACATCAAGTGTGTGTCCGTTGTTATCGCGGTAAGTCGTGTTGAGCGAAAGACCGTTTTGCATAGCGAGCTCTTTGCCTACAGGTAATATACCGCTGGTAACGAGGCGTACATAGAGGGTTTGGTTGCCGTTGTTCTTCACTTGTAAAGTCTCATTGCCTTTGGCTGCAAGCGTCTTCTGTAGTATTGGCTCGGTAGATTTTAAGTTTTCGGTTTTACCACCCAAAGTATAACTAGCTGCTATATTTCTACCGCTCTTGTTCTTTTGTACGTATTTTGCCATTGCATAAAGTGAATAGGCTGTAGTTTGCGTGCTGAGCCAATCGTTAGTCGAAAGCTTTTCGGCAATCTCCAATGCCCAGCGTCCTGCATCTTCTTTCCTACCGATAAGCAAAGCGGTTTCCATTGCCATTGCTTTATTGCGCAACACCGAGCCGTAATAGCTATCGGCATCGTCGTCTATAGCGGTAGTTAGGAAGAGCTTTTCAGCGGTTTGCTTTTGTCCGGCAAGAGCGTAGGCAGCTGCCAAAGTGCGTTTAGCGTTAGGAGTGAGCTCACTGAGTTCACGCAAGCGGTTCATAGCGCCTATGTTAGGATTTCCGGCGAGTGCCAAAGTATAGAGGCGATAGGCTTGGGCAAAATCGTTTTGATATTTACCCTCGTAACGCCATTGGCGCGCCTCATTGTTCTGATAGTCGAGCCAACGCTGTTTGCTACCTGAGGGCAATACATAACCTTTCTTCTCGGCTTCTACAAAAAACTGACCTATATACGAGGTTACCCAATCATCGGCATACTTGCCACCTTTCCAGTAGGTAAATCCTCCATTAGAGAGTTGGTTTTCATACAATTTGCTAATGGTAGCACTTACATTGCGGTTCACCTCATCGGCTTTTTCTTTAGAAAGGGTTACAAAGTCAGCTAAGAAAAGTTGAGGAAACGCCCCTGAGGTGAGTTGCTCGCTACAACCGTGCGGATAAGCGATAAGATAACCCAAACGCTGGGTAAGGTTCACCCCTGGGAAGCTCGATACTTCTAATACAGTCTTGGCTTTTTCACCAAAAAGATTGATATTGAGAGAATGCGACTGTCCGCCCTGCAATACGGCGTTTTGTACTACATATGTTACAGGATTAGGGTTGTACACATCCATTTCCACCTCATAAGTCGCTTTTTCCTTACCCGAAGTAGCAATGATTTTCACCTTACCAATACCCGTTTGCGAGGTGGTTTCAAGTTCAAAGTAAGCCATTTGCTCCCCTGTTTTCTCAAAGTGCAACTGTTGGTTGCGTGTGCTTACTACTTTAAACAAACCGTTAGTCTCTACTTGTAGCGATACGTTCTTCACTTGTTTTTCCATAGCAAAAACGGTTACCGGCAACACGATTTTCTCGTTAGGCACTGCTTTGCGTGGTAAGGAACCCAAAATTGATAACGGACTCACCACAGGTATATCTTTTTTCTCAGCACTACCATAGGCATTGCCCTTTACATCGCTGGCTACTACCATCACACGAGCAGAACCCATATAGTTAGGAATTTTCACGGTATGAGTATTGGCTGCCCCTTTTTTTAGTTCAAAAGGACCTCTAAATATCACAAACGGTTTGAAACGGTTTGCTTTCTGTGCATCGGCACCGCCTAAATCTTCATCTCCTCCTATACTGAACGCTTGATTGATAGTACCTCCATAAGCACCTATTACATCATCGTACACGTCCCAAGTCTTTACTCCAAGAGCAGTTTTGCTAAAGAAAGTATTCCAAGGGTTAGGAGTTTTGAAGCGGGTGAGGTTTAGGAGTCCATCTTCTACGATAGCCAAAGTGTATGTCATCGGTTTACCCGATTTCTCACTTACTTTTATCTGTACCTTTTGGTTAGGTATCAATCGGTCGGGCATTTGGATTATAGGATTGAGGACGGTATTCTTGTCTACCACCTTCACCGGTATCACCCCATAGAGGCGTATAGGCGCATCATTGAGCGTTTTGTTGTGAGGTTGCAAGAGGGTAACGTAAAAATACATATTAGGCGTCATTTTATTGGTGATAGGTACCTCAAAAGTAGTTTCTTTATTAGCGGTCTCTACCCAGTGAGTTTCGAGTACATCGTTCCCGTTTTCTACCGAGATGAGCGCGCGACCGCCTTTGTCTGACGGGAAACTAATCTTAGCTTTTTCACCTACGCTGTATTCTTTTTTGTTAGTACCCAAAGCGAGCATTACCGCTTCACTACCTTCACTGCCACGCGATTTGCCAGTCCAGTCACCCCAATCAAAATAAGCAGTCGTGCCACACTTATGACCGCTTTGGTCATCAGTGAGCATAATAAAATAGCGACCCCAGTCGGCATCCGGAATATTGAGTGTAAAACGTGCTTTACCACTGCTGTCGGTAGTGATGTTTTTAGTGGTGTAAATAGCATTGCTACTACTGCTATTATAGGTAGAGATATTCTGGTTCGAAGCGTCCCACCACCAGTTCCAGCCTACTTTATACACGGTTACCGACACATCTTTATGGCTGAGTGGTTTGCCTTCTTCGCTGAGTACTACTGCATCGAAAGTGTGGTTTTGTTGGGTGTTGTAATAATCGTATTTGTTGGTTTCGGGCAAGCGTAAACCTACATACTCACTATAAGGTGAAAAAGAGGCGGTACTCACATCGGTACTGAAATCGCCACCACTTTCGTTGGCTTGGGTGAGGAAGTTCACTTTTAGCATACCAGGAGCATCTAAGTCGTTCGTTCTGAAGTAGAAATTCGCATTCCCGTTGCTATCGGTACGCCCTTCAAATACGTTCATCTCTTCGCTCTCAAACTGATAAGCGCGATTGTTGAACACGTATTTTTCATAACCTTTGAAGGCAGTTTCTAAGGGGTAGAACTTCGCTTTCACGCTCACACCTGTATTACCTGCTGGAGAGCCGTGTAACCACAACACTTGCAAGCGCACATTGTCGCCTTTTTGACTGATAAGTTTACCGTTGAGGTTGTTCTCTATCTTCAAGCGGTTAGGCTTAATGGTTTCAATCTTGATGCGTTTGCTGAATTTTGTAGCCCCTGCCGAGATACTCACATTCCAGTTGCCCGTAGGCGCATCGGAGTTGGTTTTCAGTCCAAATACATACTGGTTGGTAGGGTTGCTACTCTGCATACGCTCGGCTATCACCTTTCCATAAGGGTCAGTAAAGCGCAGTTTGATAGGCAGTTTTTCAGGGGTCTTTTGGGCAAAGTCGTTCAATATAAAGCCCACATAAATGCTATCACCGGGTCGCCATACGCCGCGTTCGGTATAGATAAAACCGTTGAGCCCTTTCTGTAAGCGCATACCATCTACATCGTATTTGCTTACCGACTGTGGTGCGCCGTCGTCTAACTTCACATAAGTAGTGAATTTGTCTTTTTTCACTTTGGCAAAGTAAGCACGGCTACTGAGATTTAACCGTAGTATTCCCTTACTATCGGTTTTGCCTTCTTGTATTTTCTGCTGTTGGTAGCTGAAAACCTCTACTATTGCTCCAACTACTGGTTTGGTAGTGAGCAAGTCGTTTACTACTATGGTAAAGTTGTTCGTTTGTCCTTTTTTTACAATCACTCCAAGGTCGGAAGCAAGCACATTGGTACCCACCGTTCTGCCGTAGTAATAATTGTCTTTACAAGGACTATCCTCGTCTTCTTCCCAATAGAATTCTTCGTCGTAATCATAGTATTGAGAGTAGGTTACATCGTCGTCATTTAATGGTTTTTGTTCAAACGAAAGGTCAAGAGGTTCTTCGTTTTTAGCACCACAAGCGTAGAGTGAATAGTTTTTGGTCATTCCTAATTCTACTCGGTAAATTGCCCCTGGTTCGGGTGTAATCACCGAAGCAAGGTCGAGCGAATAAGTGTTCCACTCGTTCAGCGGATAGAGCGCGCTGTCGTTCAGTTTGAGTACTTTTCGTGCAATAGGTTTGCCTACACGCTGTATGTACGAGCCTCCGCCCAAATCGTTATCTTGCAAAAACTGAAAGATATTGTTCTCGAAAATGCGGTATACTGTTACATTCACCGCGCGCAAGTTGATAGTTTGGAAGTTGATTTTCAAATTCTGTGAGCTCGGTAGGATAGTACCGCTCTTAAGGAAGCGAATATCGGGTTTTTGCTGTAAAAATTTGATGTCAAAAGTTGCTTCTTTTTCCAATCGGTCGCCATAGATATTCTTGATACCTTTAGAAACGTACACCTTGTAATCGCCCTCTTTTTGTTCCTCGCGGAAGACTTTCACTACGTTGCCGTTTACGCTGTATTTCAGTGCAGTATTGGTATTGCTGAGGCTTATGAGTCCCGTAAAATCTTGTTCTTTTTCTAAGGGGTCAGAAAAGTTTACACTGAAAGCCTGGTTGGCACCGTCGGTTTTAGCGTTCAGTGCCTTGAATACCCCCTTTTGCGGAATAGTATAAGAGAAAGGTATGAGGTTTTCTTTAGGTATATCTTTAACGTCCCATTTTATTTGAAGAGTTTGTTCTTTGTTGAGACGAGGCAAGCTGTCGAAGATAATTACAAACTTGTTATTAGTGCCTTGCGACTGGAACTTCACGCCTACTTTCTTCCCATCAAGAGTCGCTTTTAAAATCTCTTTAGCGGTTTCGTAAGGTATTTGGTCATTAGCCAAAAGTTCAGCGCTAAGAAAATAATAATCACGGTTGTACGACTGTAACTCGTTTGACCTTACTCGAAAGGCTTGTTGAAAAGTTTTCACTGTAAAGTTGAAAATCTCCAATTCCTTTTTTGGTACTGCATAGAGCTTCTTTACGTGAAACGACACGCGGTACTCTGTGTTTTGAGCCAAAGGTTTTTCAGGCATAAACTCTACAAGTGTAGGGTTTACGCACACCACTTTTCCTTTCACCTTAGGCGAAATTTCAAAGAGGTTAAGGTCGTTCACCTTGTCCATTTTGTCTTGCGACAAAGGTTCGTTCAGTAGTATTTTTATTCCTGAGTGAGCAGAGATAAGCCCTGAGGTATACCCTGAAATATAATCTTTAAAAGCTAGTGGGTCGCTGTTGAAATTTACATTCTTCTTACAAGCGATAGCGACCAACAACGCTATCAGTACAAAGCTTATTTTTTTCATATTTTGATGACACTAATATTTTAAGGTACAAAGGTAGGAATTAATTATCAAATTAGCAAATGCTTTCTGAAAAAGCGTACCCTCTAAAAATAATACTTGTGTCGTTCACTTTAATTGCTTGTACTGTTACGACTGTTTGTGTGACTTGTACTTAATTAAAAATCTGCTCTAATATTTTAAAGGTGATGAGGTAGGTAGGCTTTACTCCCGTAGTGCCCAAGCCTCCTGAGGCAAGAGTGCTACCAGTTTCCAAAGGATTGTCGGAAGCGTAGTAGGCATAACGCACTTTCACATCTTCACGTATGCTCTTGCGTATTTTTGATGCCGACTGTATGGCTTTTTGGTAATGTACACCTTCCATCTCCAAGCCTACTGCATTCCACGTAGAGTGTAGGAAGAATTTTAATATATCTTTGTTTTGTAGCGAAGTTCCCAGCACAGTAATCATAGAGCCCTCAAACACTTTCAGTCCATTACCTTCAAAGTCGGCTTTGGTAAATTCGTTGTGGAAAGGATAGTTATCTGCTGTACCTTCAAAGATGTGTGCAGTAGGAATCATTAGGTCTCCTTTCTCGCCTTCCAAGATGCCTGCCTTACCCATAATTGAGATAGAAAGTACGTCTAAGAAATAGGTCTTGCCTCCTTTGTGATAAGGTTTTAGGAGTTCATCTATGGTCTCAAAGGCTTGTTCACCAAAAGCGTAGTCCATTACAAATATCACAGGTTTTTCTCCCTTCTCAAGGTGATGTACTTCGTATGGTGTATCTGTAAAGTCTATTTTCGCAGTGTCAAACAGTTGCACATCGATGTTCGTGCCAGAAGTATCGTCTACCGAAATCATTCCGTGTTTATGAGCGTATTCCTTCACTTTTTTGCGCAGAGGTTCACTTTCGGGCAGACTTAGGAGCTCGAAGAGTTCTATACGTGAGTTTACTTCCACTTCTTTGGCAAGTGCTTTTTCAGCAAACAAGCTGTTCATCACGCTGTGCATATTGGCACTGATGATGTGTAACGGGCGTTCTAAGAGTCCATTTTTTAGTAATATATGCTTGATGTGTTCCGCCCATATCTCTCCGTGCAGGTGATGCCCGATACGCTCGCGCAATACAGTGCTAAACGTAATAGTGCGCTTATCGTCGTTCACGCGTTCGTTCAGAGCGAGCTTGCCTAACCAGTAAATAATGTGGATAAAGCGGTCGGGTAGGGTAGGAGTAGCTAAGGCTTTGTAAGCCCCAAGCACTTCTTCAAAAGTGCGCCCCAAGAGGTTGCCTATGTGTATAAAGGTAGCCTCACGCTCGGCAAGGGTGAGTTTATTCTTTTGTATATTGGCTTCTAATTTTGCCCAATCGTGCGAAATTTTATTGTCGTCTAACAGAATGCGGTCAGCGATTTTGTGTGACTCTATAAATAGGAAAGTAAGGTGCGTAAGCACGTCGTAAATATCCGAGCGACCACGAGTGATTTCAATATTCATCTGCTCAGGGTCTATACGGTAACAATTGCGGCGACGCTTCGGTGGGATAATAGGCTTGAAGTGCGATTGGCGGTATCCCTCATCAGCAATTAGGTTGATGTATTTACACTGCTCAATCCCTTCCGGCAGACGGTCAAGTACGTAAATAAGCCCGTTCAGTTCCGATTTGCTCTCAGCAATACTGCCATAGATTTCTGGGCGCAATACCAGTAGCGATTCGCGTAGTGCCTCGCCCGAGATACCCATAGGTTTATAGAAACCCCTTGAAAAGAGGTGTCTCATCGTTACATACATACGCTCTATAGCGTTCGTGGATTCTTGTGCTCTACTTTTCATATAATTCTTCTACTTTCTCATAAACTAAATCCGGCTCCCAACCGCGGTACAGTAGGTAGTTTGTCAGTTTAGCTTTAGCTTTATAAGGGTTCTTTTCTTTAATGGTAGCTTGTTTTTTTTCAGCCACTATTTCAAAAGTATCTATGTATTCTTCTTCGTCAATTTCTTCTAAGCCAACTTCAATATTGTAATCCGAAAGCCCTCTGGTTTTTAGTTCCCGCTCTATGCGCACACGTCCCCATTTTTTGATGCGAAACTTACCACGGGCAAAGCTTTTAGCAAAGCGCTCTTCGTTTAGGAAGTCGTTCTGTATCAGGTGTACCACTATATCATCAATAGCCAAAGGTATCATACCCATCGCGCGCAGTTTCGCTATTACCTCGCGGTGGCAACGCTCTTGGTAAGCACAATAGGCTTCCAATCGCTCTTTTGCCTCTTGTACGGTATAGGTCTTTGCAGTAGCTTCCATTATATTTTGTAATTAGGCAAAGATACAAGAAAAGCTACCAATACGGTAGCTTTCTTTTAATAATAACTTCTTTACATTCTTTTACTAACTTAATTATGCGGGAATTAGAGCTGTGATTAGAATATAGTTGCTAAATCTTTTTTGTACTTAGCGAGTAAAGCTCTTGTTATACCATAGTTTGCTTTGGTTGAGTCTACTACTAAATAAATGAAATAACTACCATTTGCTGACACATCAATAATGTGATTTTGGTCAGAGAGAACAATAATAATCTCATCTATTTTTTCCTTAGAAGCCAATCCTAATGCTTGAAGCGCATTTTGTTTAGCTTTTATTACCTCTAAGTTATAACCTGCGGCTAAATTAGGATCCAAACTAGGGTCTACTGATTCTGCGCCGTAAGAAACTCCTGAACGTACTTCAGTTACTGAAACGGCGATAAATCCAGGAATGTTGTTTTTTACATCCTGAATGAATTTGTCTAAAACGTTTGTCATCTTTTTGAAATTTTTACTTTGTGGATTAATAAATTACTTAAAAAGTGAGGCATCGAGCGGATTTGAACCGCTGTAAAAGGTTTTGCAGACCTCTGCCTAGCCCCTCGGCCACGATGCCTTTTTAGTTCTTGTAGTATCAGTGCGCAAAGTTACTACCTTTTTTTTAATTAGCAAGTTTTTTCTGTTTTATTTTTACACTCACCGAGGCTACGTCGCCATTAATAGGGGGATTGATTTTTGCAATCTCAAGTGTTATCTTCTGAACCTCAGAAAGTTCTTTGAATATCCTGTCTATAATGCGACCCGCTACGTGCTCTAATAATTCCGACCGTATAGCCATCTCTTCTTTTACAATCCTGTTCAAGTGTACATAGTCTACCGTGTCAGCAAGCCGGTCGCTCTTAATAGCTTTTTCAAGAGGAACTTTCACCTTCACATCCACGCGGTAATCACTCCCTATAATACCCTCTTCAGCAAGGCACCCGTGATTAGCGCGAACGCGTATGTTCTTTAAGATAATATGTTGCATTCTATATTGTTATACTACTATCGCTGTGCACATTTACAGTTACTTACTCCTTGGAATAGGTCAAGACCTAAGGTTACCACGTGAGTACCTGAGTTGTATCTGATAAGTTCGTTTAAGTGGAGTTGGTAAGAGTATGCAAAGTACACCATTCCGCGTTTGAGCCCTGCCATAGGACCAATGTTTAGTGGTTTGAAGATTTGGTCATTTAACGAGCGATAGTTCACCCCTACCCAATAATAATCGTCTAAATCCATCCAGCGGAATTTGAGGTTAAAATCAGTAGTAGAACGCCCGTCGCTTTCGTAGTACTGATAAAGTACTGAAGGCTCTATTTCAAAACGACTGTTCTTGTCTTTTTTATAACGGTATCCTGCGTAAACAAGGTAGTTGCGCAAAGCCTTAGGCTCTTCTTTGTAGAAACGCTCAATATCCTTGTTTAAGATGTTCAAACCCGATAGGTTTACAAACCATCTTTTATAGCGGTAAAGCACTGCTACATCAAAGTTGTGATTCACAGTAAAGCGGTCGTTAGTAACTTGTGGGTCAGGAATATTGTCGAACTTGTCGATGTCAATCCTAAAAGTGTTCAAGGCATACGAAATACCAAATGAAATAAAGTGGTTGTCATAACGGTCAAGTGTAAGATGGTGCGCAAACGTAGCTTTACCCCCCATTTGCTTGGTATTCCCGTTGCGGTCATTATAAAGCATAAGCCCCACGCCACTGCGTTCTCCTAAACGCATATCTCCCGCAAGCGATTGATAATCAGGAGCGCCCTTAACGCCTACCCATTGAGTACCTGCTGAAAGACGTATTCTCACAAAGTCCCCAATACCTGCATAGGTAGGGGCAATAAGAAATTCGCTATCTGCCAAATATTGGTTCATTTGTGGCAAGTTCAGCTCTTGCGAAAGAGCTTTCCCTCCCATAGTGCATAGTGCGAGCATTAACAATACTATTCTTTTCATTGTCGATAAAAATTTACTTAAACTATTTTCTTGCTATAAAATTACTAATTATCTCACAACACCTATATAGTACGTAGCTATAGTGTGCAAAATTTTCAGCAAATATACTCATTATTTTTTTACTGCACTATTTTTTTACAAAAAAAATGTGCATATTTAACACATTTATATTTTTATTAACATTTTTAAAGCTGTTTTTCAGCTTTTTATATTTTTATGTTTTGTGAATAATTAACATATAAAAATAGCCTATTTATACTTTTTTATGAAGATTATAATGCTAAAAATAGCTTTTGATGCGTTTTTTCATATGTGTAAAAAACATCGTATCTTAATGACCCCACCTAAACAATTTTAACGTTTCAAAATGATGAATTTTTTCTATAAACCACAAAACTTCTTCCTCACAGCACCCTAAAATCACCCTTCCGACATTACATTCCCCCTTTGAAGGAGGCTAGGGGGATGTTTTCTCCTATTGTCTATAGCCTAAGACCTTACATTTTCCCTCCTCCGCTGGAGCGAGCTTTTAGCTCGTGCTATCACTACTAATTTTCTAATTTGCTATTTTTTTAATTGTCTCTTCTCCTTTCCGTCGCTATATCCCCCTCTCCTTTGGAGAGGGACGGGGTGAGGATTCTCTTTTCTTTCGCCTCGAAACCCCGTTTTTAACATTTTCATACTCGTTGTATCATATTATGAATCAACTCTTTATATACCCTTTCTATACCAATCGTCCAAGATTCGTATAAGCTTCCTATAAGCTCTCTATAAGCTACCCCCACCCTCCTTACACCCTTTTTTCACCAAAAACCCTCCCTTCCCTCTTCCGAAACCCTCCGTTTCCTTCCGAATCCTCCAGCCCTTCCTCTAACTTGTCCGACCCGTCTGAAAACTCCCACCCGTCCATTCCCTTTGGTGGTATTTCTGGTATTATCGGTATTATTGGCATTTACCTCATTTTCTCATTTTCTAATTTCCTCATTTCCTAATGTTATTTGTATACAACCTAACACTTTTTTTCTTACCTTTGTAGCTTAATATAAAACATTCTTACTTTCTAAGTATACTAACCAATGAAAAAGCAACTTTTCTTTATCACACTCTTACTCCTTACCGTCTTTGCTTGCGCACAAAAAAAGCCTCTTAAAGTGGCGTGCGTAGGCAATAGTATTACCTATGGCTATGGCATTGAAAACCGCGAACAAAACAGCTATCCTTCGGTGCTCCAACGTCAGTTAGGAAAAGGCTATGAGGTGGAGAACTTTGGTCATTCAGGAGCTACTTTGCTCAGCAAAGGACATAAGCCTTACATTCAGCAAGAAGAATACAAAAAAGCACTCGCCTTTGCAGCAGATATTGTGGTCATTCACTTAGGTATTAACGATACCGATCCCCGCAACTGGCCTAACTACCGCGATGATTTCGTAAAAGATTATCTATCTCTCATCGCATCGTTTAAAAAGGCAAACCCCAAAGCGCGTATCCTCATCGCTCGTATGACCCCACTCGCACATCGCCATAAGCGATTCGAATCTGGCACCCGCGATTGGCACGCCGAAATACAACAAGCCATAGAGCGCATCGCCAAGCAAGCGGGCGTCCAACTTATCGACTTCCACGAGCCTCTATATCACTTCCCTCAAATGCTCCCCGATGCGGTACACCCTAATGTTCAAGGGGCGGCTATCTTGGCACAGGTAGTCTACAGTGCCATTACAGGCGATTACGGAGGTTTGCACCTCCCCGCTATCTATTCCGATAATATGGTCTTGCAACACGGTATACCTCTCACCCTGGGCGGTATCGCCAATACAGGTACTAAAATCACTGTGAAGATAGGCAAACAACAACTCACCACTACCGCCGATAGCAATGGCAAATGGCAAGTAACCTTATCGCCACTTACTGCCAAAGAAACCTATACGCTCCAAATTACAGCAGGAAAAGAAAAACGCACCTTTACCAATGTAGTAGCTGGCGAAGTATGGCTTTGCTCAGGGCAATCGAATATGGAGTTTTATATGAACCAAACTTCTACAGGCGAAAAGGATATTCCGCAAGCCGATAATCCTAATATCCGCCTGTTTGATATGAAAGAAAGGTGGCGTACCGACCCCGTAGAATGGAATCCCTCAGTATTAGATTCGCTGAACCATTTACAATATTACCGCCCTGCTCAGTGGCAAGTGTGCTCTCCTAAAACAGTAAGCCATTTTTCTGCGGTAGCTTATTACTTCGGGCGTACTCTCCAAAGAGATTTGGATATGCCTGTGGGTCTCATTTGCAATGCTGTGGGGGGCTCACCTACCGAAGCGTGGATTGACCGTCGTACTTTGGAATACAACTTCCCAAGTATTCTTTATAATTGGCGTGAAAACGATTTTATAATGGATTGGGTGCGCTCTCGTGCTTCCGAGAACATCAAAAAGTCTACGGATAAACTCCAACGTCACCCCTATGAGCCTGCTTATTTATTCGAAGCGGGAATACTCCCTTTAAATCATTATGCTATCAAAGGGGTAATATGGTATCAAGGCGAATCGAATGCGCATAACAAGGACGCTCATAGCAAGTTATTCCCTCTATTGGTGAAGAGTTGGCGCACTGAGTTTCGCGATCCACAAATGCCTTTCTACTACATACAGTTATCTAGTATCAACCGTCCGTCGTGGGGTTGGTTTAGAGACAGTCAACGTCGATTGATGAAAGACATACCACACAGCGGAATGGCAGTATCTTACGACCACGGTCACCCCACCGATGTACACCCAAAGAACAAACAACCCATAGGCGAACGCTTAGCGCAATGGGCTTTGAATGATACTTATGGCAAGACAAATATAATCCCTTCAGGACCTTTGTTCCGTTCAGCGACTTTCAGTGGGAAAGTAGCCACAGTTTCTTTTCAGTATGCACAAGGCTTGCACACCGCCGATGGCAAGACCTTACGCGGTTTTGAACTTTCTGACGGCAATGGTATTTTCTATCCTGCTACCGCCGAAATAGTAGGTGAAGAAGTGAAAGTAACCAGCGACCAAGTCGCTACCCCTAAAACCGTGCGCTACGCTTTTACCCCTGTTACCGACGCCAATTTGGTAAACCAAGCCAACCTCCCGGCTAGTACCTTTACAAGTGAAGAATAATGGTTAGAGGTTAACGATTAGTGATTAGTATAAAGCAATCGCTTTTGTATCCCGTTTCCCCCTCTCTGAGGCAGAACTGGTTTGCAAATTCTGCGTCGCTACACTTTGCTAAAGTTTTGCCTGTGCGGCTCGCACCTCATTTCCTAATTCTCTAATTTTCTGCCCGTGCGGCTCGCACCTACGACTAAATAAGGCTTCCCGATATCTCATCAGGAAGCCTTCATTACTGTATAATTTAAATAGTTGCGGTGAAGAAAAATATCACCTTATGAAAAAAACCTTCTTATTTTTGGTCTTAAAATGATGTTCTTAAAAAACTCCCACAGAGGCTAAAAACAGTTTTTGTGTATCATTGTGATGAAGTTCTATCGCCTATTTCTGTGGGAGACTGCCATTACTACTGATTATCTTTCACTACGTTTATTTCCACCCTACGGTTAATTTCCTTTCCGCGTTCAGTCTCATTGCTCTCAATAGGTCGTGTTTGTCCATAACCTTTGGCGTCGAGGCGTTTTTTGCTTACACCGTGGCGAGAAAGGTATTGCTTAATGGCATCAGCACGGTCTTGTGAGAGTTTGAGATTGTGCTCAGGAGTACCGGTGTTATCAGTATGACCTTCTACTACAAAGTTAAAATCAGGGTTCTCGTTCATAATGATAGCAATGTTATCCAAGATAAACTCAGCTTGTGGTTTCACTACCGATTTATCAGTGTCGAACAAGATAGTCTTAGCATAAAGGTTTATCTGTTTCACCACGCGCTTAGTACGTTCTTCACGTTCTTCGGGAGTTTCTACACGCGTGATAGCTCCTGTTTTGGTTACGCGTTTGCGCTCTTTCTTTACCTTAGGTTCTTTTACCTTGGTGCGTTCTACGTGGTCTACAATAGGATTCTCACGGGCAGTAAGAGGCAATTTAAGCACTACACCAGCACCCCATTGGTAGTAGTCGTGACCGGTTCCACCTCCTACGTTGTAGGCAGTGTTCACATTAGCACCTACTACATCAGTAAACCAGAAGTTCACTCCTACACCAGCAATAAACTTAAACTTGCTCTCGTTATCTACTGAGGCAACGCCTACACCCACTTGTGGATATGGGTCGAGCCAAGGCAATCCGTTCCACAAGCGGTTTAGGTGATAACGACCACGTACATCAAAAGCCCAATAACTCTTCGCATTGGTGAGTTTCGTTTCCTCTACATCGGGGAAGTAATTTTGGTCTTTCTTAATGCTTGCATAAGCAAAACCAGCTTCGGCAGTAATGCCTTTTTTGATATATCGAGCAGCGTTCACGCGGAAGCCCACATTCATATCAGGATACCCGAACCAGTCTTTCACGAAACTTCTTTCAGGTACTTTAAAGTCTACGGTGCTCACGCCCGCTCCTACGAGCCAAGGGCGGTAGTTATCTTGCGCTGATAACACACCTGTGCTAAGGGTTGCTAAGGTAGCAACCATAAGTATTTTTATTCTGTTCATTCTCGTTTTGTTTTAGAAATTAGTTTGTCGCTACACGCGCTTTTCTTACATTCCTTTTATTCCCCCTTTAAAAGCTTGTTCTATCCAAGGGAATTTAAGCTTCCAGTCATTTACATAGGCACTTGGTACATACAATGTTGTATTGTTGTTATAGCCTGTAGGAGCATTCCAAGAGTATGATGTAGAAAAGACCATTTCAATTTGGTTAGGAGTAGTAACGCCTATGCGCACCTCTCTCGTTCCATCAGGGAATATGCTGTATTGTAAACTTTTAAGTTTACTACCAATAATAACTGATTGTATAGGGGTTGACCAGAAAACATTATACTGTATTGATTCTACCTCAGGTAAGTTAATCCTAGAGATTTTTGTACCCCAAAAAGCTCCTTTATATATGTATTTTACTTTATCTGCCACTACAGTTGTTAAGTTTTGAGAATTATAAAAAGCATATTCATCAACAATTTCTACATTGTTAAGGTCTATTTTAGTAATCTTAGCATTCCCGTAAAGGTAATAACCACCACCAGTACTAGTACTGCTACCAGGGTAGACTCTTTTTACTGTATAAGGTACTTTTGGTGGATTTTGCAACATATCAAAACTGCGTTTGGTTACGTACGTATCACTAGAAAGCCCTGTTAATCGGGTGCCATTATTATCAGTTCCCCAGAACTTAGTCACACGTTTAATAGTTACCACACGGTCTTCCGCGTTGGTCTTTTTCAATCTAAAGGTAATAGGGGTTGTCTCATCGTAATGGTTTTTAGCCGTTACTTTTAATAAATTACCTGTTTGCTTAACGGTTACCCTTTCGCCGGCACCATCTGGTTTTAAAGTAGAGTCATCGTAAGTAAAGCCTTCGGGAACCTCTATATCTACATAGTCCTTAGCGTCTTTGGTAGTTTTGTCACCGTCAATATTCTCAATAACAAAATTATTGCCGTCCCAACCTCTGTCACGTTCGCCCACTATTACAGTAAGGGTAGCAGTAATGCCTACGCCATCAGCAGTTTTATCGGTGATACGAATATCGTGACTGCCTGTACTGCCGTCTTCAGCTTCAATAACAAGTGAGGGAGAGGGGTCTGTACTCTTGCTTACACTCAAATAACCCACAGGAACTTCATAAGTGAAGTTATCAGTCGCACCGTCAATAGTAACGGTCCGTTTTTCTTTTTCTTGCATATGGATAGTGTGCGTAGCACCATTGCGGAAGAAAAAGTTGGTCTCGGTGCTAGAACGCGGTTTCTCGCCCACACCGTCATCGGCTTCTGATTTGCATCCTACTAAAGTAAGTGCTGTAAAAGCTACTAATGCAAAGATGTTTTTTCTCATATTTCTTTTCGTTTTTTAGTAAAAATTGAACATTGCAAAGGTAAGGGGGCTGTCAAGTACTTGCCAAACTTTTTAAGATTAATTTAACGCGTTTTACCTCAATGACGTACTAATGACGTAGTTTTTTAACAATTGTTAAGGGAAATTATTTATTCACGTAAAATAAGGGCTCGCAAAGGGTCTTACTCTACGAAAAATCACTTAAAAACTCTCTAAAATTGCATTTGTAACCTATTGTTCTCTAATTATTTATTAAATCTTGTAGTACTTTTGACGTAGTACCCAAAACATACTAAAAAATTACTCTTTTATATAATTCCCATTTTTTCCTCACTTTTCAGCCCTTTTTCCTCTATTTTTCCTCATTTTCTTCCTGTAATTTTTCCTCGTTATTCCTCATTGTTGTTTCACAAGGCGTAACCTTGATACTATTTTTAACGTCAGTTCGATATATACAACATTAATTTACAATCGTCTTTCTGTTACTGCTTCGTGAAAATCCGGCAACGCAGTTGCCAATCCGTGCGCATCACATTTGTCAATTATCAATTGTCAATTGTCAATTGAAAGACTATCCGTGTAATCAGTCCGAGACTTTTAGGTCGCTTGCTATTTATTTATTTGATTTTTAAAGAATTGTAAGATTCCTGTAGTGTAAGCTACACTTTTCTTATATCGAACTCACGTTAGTTATTTTATGTCCGATAAGTCTAAACAGTAGAACGAGAGATATTAGAAGATAGTAGCTCTATAAGTTCGATTAATGTTCAATTATAATTTAATTAATCATCATCGTAGAGCCACTGTAGAGCCACTGTAGAGCCACTGTAGAGCCACTGTAGAGCCACTGTAGAGCCACTGAAAACCCACTGTAGTTTCGTTTGAAGTATATTTAAAGTCCATCAGAATTGGTTTGCATATATTCCTCCTCTCTGAAGAAGTCCGCGAGAACGGAGTATGTAATAGGGGAGAGGTTTCTCCGAGTCTCTCCGAGTTCTTCGAAGTCCTCCAAATCTCCGAAATATTCGAACAATCTGAAATCCCAGCCACCCCTCAACTCCCTAATTTTCTAATTTTCTTATTTTCTAATTTTCTCATTTTCCACCTACCCGTGTGGCTCGCACCTCATTTCCTAATTTTCTTGAGAGCTTCGGCTACTTCGTTATATGTTACGGTTTTATCTTTAAAATAAGAAGAAAGTACGCGCTTCTCCTCTTCGGTAGCCCCTAATTGGTTAAAAATGTTGTTCAAGTGCATTTTCATATGCCCCTTCTGGATTCCCAGACTAATCAGCGAACTTACAGCCGAAAAGTTCTGTGCTAACCCCACACAAGCCACTATTTGCATTAGCTCACGGGCGTTAGGCTTTTCAAGGATTTCAAGAGCCGTTTTTACCAAAGGGTGCAATGTAGTAAGTCCGCCTACGGTGCCCAAAGCCAAAGGGAGTTCAAGGGCAAAGAAGAAAGTATCACCCTCTATCCACGCAGCCGATAAGCTCTTGTACTGCCCGCTACGAGCAGCATAAGCGTGCGCACCAGCTTCTATGGCACGAAAATCATTACCCGTAGCCAAAACTACCGAGTCAATACCGTTCATTATACCTTTGTTGTGAGTGGTAGCACGGTACACATCAGCATTGGCAATAGCGAGAGCTTGCACAAATTTCTTCGCAGCTTCAGCACCTTTTAAGTGGGCAATCTCCAACTCCTCAATAGGGCATTGCACTTTTGCGCGCACCAAACAGTTAGGCACATAGTTTGAAAGTATTGACATTACGATTTCATACTTATCACCGATAGAGGCGTCCTGTTCCGCTTCTTCTCTAAACGTCTGTGCAAAGGATTCTAAGCACGAATTGATGAAGTTCGCACCCATAGCGTCTAAGGTTTCAAAAGTAGCCGAAAGCTGATAATAGTGCGCCAAAGCACCAGTCTTGTCCACTAAGGTAAGAGAAGTAATACCGCCCCCGCGTTTTTCCATATTGGCAGTAATGGGTTGCGCTTTGGCGAGCATCAAGGGTTGTATGTGGTTGAAGAAGTTTTCTAAATTAGTTTTTTCACCGTAGAAGAAGAAATGTACGTGCCCTGTTTTTTCGGTAGAAAGCACTTCGGTATGAAAACCGCCACGGCTTTGCCAGAATTTAGCTGCCCTGCTAGCAGCTGCCACCACCGAACTCTCTTCAATAGCCATAGGTACAGTATAAGTGCGCCCGTTGATGAGGAAGTTAGGTGCTACCGCAAAAGGCAGATAGTAGTTAGAGACTGTATTTTCAATAAACTCGTCGTGCAGTTTTTGAAGGTCAGTATCAGCGTTGTGGTACTTTTCAAAAAAAGATGCAGCATTCTCTATATTAGGGAAATAAGTATCGCAAAGCCAGGCAATCTTTTGGGCTTTGGTAAGTTTAGAAAAACCGTCTATCTGTTTCATCAGTTGTTAAGTATTAGAGTTCAGCTTTTAGTTTGGGAGGCAAAGGTAATAATAATTAATATATTCGCAAGTTTGTTCATTTACAAAATATTTTGTATCTTTGTGCTTTAAATAACAAAAATCAGTATAGAATGAAAAGAACAAAACTATTTTTAGCTGTAATGTTATTCAGCAGTATAGCGATGTTACAGGCACAAGTAAAGCCAGGTTTAGAAGTGAAAATAGGAGGCAATATAGCGGGACTTTATTACGCCGATTCTTCTAATAGTGATAGAACTTTTACCCCAGGTTTTCATACGGGGGCGTTGTTCAGTTTGAACTTCCCTACCGGATTTGCTCTTGAAACAGGTTTAATGCTCAACACCAAAGGGCAAGCCTATGAGTATAAATATAAAGAAGGTAAAGAAAAACAAATCAGTGAGTTGCATTACACTTATGGTTATTTAGAGATGCCTTTTTATGTAGGCTATAAACTTAAACTCAGGAATGTGAAACTCGTTTGGAAAGCAGGTCCTTATGTAGCAGCAGCTTTATGGGGCAATAGTCGTGAAGAATGGGCTTACTACAAGAAAGATAAGTTAAAGGACTATAAAGTAACCAATCGCCATTCCCTCAGCATAGGTAATCGTTCTTCTGATGATTTACGCCCTTTTGATGCAGGATTAAACTTAGCCACAGGCGTAGAAATCAAACGATTTACAGCAGGCATTCAGTACGGTATTGGTTTCAGCGATGTGCTCCCTAACCGTTCTGAAAGTACCTCAAACCAAGTGTTTAGCCTTTCATTAGGATACAGAATATTTTAAATAGGAAAGTATAAAATAAAAAACAAAAGCCTCAGCATTACGCTGAGGCTTTTGCAATTCCTAATCCTTAAAAATATGAAAAATTTCCTCTATGAAGAAGATCTCGTGGTACCTCCAGGAATCGAACCAGGGACACAAGGATTTTCAGTCCTTTGCTCTACCAACTGAGCTAAGGTACCTTCTTTCATTACGGGTGCAAAAGTAATACTATTTTTGAAACTTGCAAAATATTTAGTGATTATTTTCTAAGTTTTTTCACTACTTTTTTTCAATACTTTGACATTCAGAATAATTATTAAAGAGTTTTCGTGTAAAATTCTCTGCTTTTTTAGCTAATGAATCTTTTGTTATTTGCTAATCTGCTAATTTAGCTAAGTACAATTGCACTACATTTTCCAATCCCAAATACAACGCTTCACAAATAAGTGCGTGCCCTATGGATACTTCTAATAGATTAGGGATATTATCTTTGAAGTACTTCACATTGTCGAGACTCAAATCGTGTCCTGCATTGAGTCCTAACCCTACTTTTTGTGCTTCTAAGGCTGCTTTTATATAAGGGGCTATTTGGGTTTTATCACCGCGAGCATACTCACGCGCATACCTCTCAGTATAAAGCTCCACACGGTCAGCTCCTGTGGTAGCGGCAGCCGTTACCATTGCTTCTACCGGGTCTACAAAAAGAGAGGTGCGAATGCCGTTACGCTTAAATTCGGTAACTACTTCGGTTAAGAAACTTTTGTGTTTAACAGTATCCCAACCTGCATTAGAGGTAATAGCATCTTCGGCATCAGGAACAAGAGTTACTTGGGTAGGTTTTACTTGTAACACTAAATCTATAAACTTAGGGATAGGGTTGCCCTCAATATTGTACTCGGTGGTTACTACTTTTAGCAAATCGAAGGCATCTTGGTAGCGGATATGACGTTCATCGGGGCGAGGGTGAATAGTGATACCCTCGGCACCAAACTGTTGTACATCTTTGGCTACTTGTAACAAATCGGGGATATTGCCTCCACGTGCATTGCGCAAGGTGGCAATCTTATTGATGTTTACACTTAGTTTTGTCATTGTTTTTTTGTATTATAAACTGTCTTGAGGTTGAGGTTGTGTCTCTTCCTCTTCTACTTCTTTACGAAGAATAGAATCTTTTTTGGTAGGAGTTGTCCTGTAAGCCTTAGGGTTGTATTTGGGGTCGGAGATGTTAAAGCTGGTAGTATCTTTGTCTTGTTGAGGTTTGATATTGCCTACAAGCACCTTTTTCAGTGAAGCAAGATACTCATCATTACTTTGTATTTTACCTTCTAAGGAATCTACCCTAAAGAGCAGGTTTAAAGTCTCGCGTTTGTTTTCTACGGCAGTATACCCTAAGATATACTGACGCAAAGGAGAATAGATAATCAGCACGGTGGTGAGCGTAATGAGCACAAAGGCAAACAAGGAACCAAACACAAAGATATTAAGACGACTCAAGCGGAAGGAGGTTTTCTCCTCATAAGTACTGTCGTCCATTACTACCAAGCGGTATTTGCTGAGCCACTTGCGTTTCCAATATTCTTTTCTCGATTCTTTATTCGTTGCCATTATACTGATTAGTTATTCCACGCTGATTACCTTTTCTATTTGAGGTACAAACTCTTTGATAGTCATTTCCACTCCGCTTTTAAGTGTGAGTTGGTTTACTGAACAGTTAGTACAAGTACCTTCTAATCGCACTTTTACGATTTTGCCATCTTCGATATCCACTAAAGAAATATCTCCCCCATCGTTTTGCAAATAGGGACGTATCTTATCTAAAGCTTTTATTACTTCTTGTTTAAGTTTTTCTGGGTTCATTAATATTGTTGTTTATTAGTTATAAGAAGTTAGTAATTAATTTAAATTTAATTCATCAGGATCATTCCTATTGTCCCAAAAAACAATAAAGCGAATTTCTTTCTTATCTTCTATGATTTTGTAATAGATAGAGAAATTATGAAGCACTATCACCCTTCTTAATTCTTCTGTTGTATTTTCAATATCATATACTTTCTGTCCTATTCTTGGAGTTTGTTTAAGTAGATTAGCAATCTTTTCTACTTCCGTTTCTATTTTATCACTATAAGACCTTGAGAAGGTCTTTTTCATCCAAAACAATAGAGCATCTAAGTATTGTATTTGTGCTTTGGGCATCCATACAATTCTCAATTCATCATCTTTTGCTCCCATCGGTCTATAACTCTTTTGGCTTCTTTCATAACATCATCGTGGGGTATAAAAATACCCTTCTTTTCATCTTCTAAGCCTTCTTTTATAGCTTTTAGAGCTTCTTTTGATATGTTAGAAAGAGGTAAAACATCTCTTTCTTTAGGTTCTACAATAGGTGTATCCATAATTATTACTTATTAATTGTTACTTACTACTGCACCCTGCCATATTGGTAATCTTGATAGCCTCAGAGGGTGGTAGGGTTTCGTTGCGAGCGACTACATTCTTCACCACTTCTTGTGCTAAGGAGTGGAAGGCTTTTGCTTGCGGACTGCCTTCTTGCAACGCTATGGGTTGCCCTGTATCGCCTGCTTCACGAACGGCTTGTACTAAGGGTATTTCGCCTAAGAAAGACACTTTTAGTTCTCCTGCCAAGTGTTTAGCTCCTTCTTTACCAAAGATATAATACTTGTTGTTTGGCAATTCCTCAGGGGTAAAGTAAGCCATATTTTCTACGATGCCCAACACAGGCACATTAATATTTTCTTGTTCGAACATTGCTACCGCACGACGAGCA
The DNA here is from genome assembly GCF_000277665.1 of Capnocytophaga sp. oral taxon 335 str. F0486. Classification (NCBI taxonomy): domain Bacteria; kingdom Pseudomonadati; phylum Bacteroidota; class Flavobacteriia; order Flavobacteriales; family Flavobacteriaceae; genus Capnocytophaga; species Capnocytophaga sp. oral taxon 335. Next base: position 43,806 of record NZ_AKFR01000003.1, read on the forward strand.
TCGGCAAGGGCGACAGGCTGTGGAGTGCTCACTACTACTGCCCCTGTGATAGGTAAGGCTTGCATAATGCTCAGGTGAATGTCGCCTGTACCTGGGGGAAGGTCGATGAGGAGAAAATCTAATTCGCCCCAATAAGCCTCGAAAATGAGCTGGTTAAGGGCTTTGGCTGCCATAGGACCTCTCCATATCACTGCTTGATTGGCATTGGTAAAGAACCCTATTGAGAGTATTTTTACCCCGTAGTTTTCGATGGGCTGAATAAACGATTTATCTTCAATAGTTACTGAACGCGGACGCTCGGTGGCTACATCGAACATCATAGGGATAGAGGGACCATATACATCGGCATCGAGTACTCCTACTTTGAAGCCCATTTTGGCAAGTGCTGCTGCTAAGTTGGCTGTAACAGTACTCTTTCCTACGCCTCCTTTGCCTGAGGCAACGGCTATGATATTCTGAATACCTGGAATAGGTTTTCCTTTGATTTCAGTAACTTCGGGGGCGATTACTTTTACATTTACCACTACTTTGGCTTTCTCGTTTACTTCGCCGTGAATGGCTTTCATCACCTCTACTTCGGTGCGTTTTTTGGCTTGCAGACTGGGGTTGTTTATCACTACATCTACTACCACTTCATCACCAAAAACTACTATATTTTGTACAGCACCGCTATCTACCATATTTTTTCCTTCACCAGGAGTGGTAATCTTGCGGAGCGCTTCTAATACGTCTTTTTTTTGAATAATCATCTTTTAGTTATGAGTTAAGAGTTAATGAAAGGTTAATGGTTAAAAGTTTTGCAAAGGTAGAACTTTAAAATGAGAAAAGCAAATTTAAAGAATTGTTTGTAGGGCGAAGAAGCGAAATTAAAGATAAGAGGAAGTATAGCTTGCGTTATAGAAATTAAACAAAAATCAGAATAAAATCAACAGAAATGGTTATAAGGCTTCAACTTTGCCAAAGGTGCGAACCGCACAGGCAAAAACTTTGGCTAAGTGTATAATAAGTAAAAAGGGGAAGACCTAAAATAGTAGTCTTCCCCTTTCTTAGAATGAGAGTATTAATTTTCTATTTTTTAGTTTTTTTCTCTAAGAGGGGTATATATTTGCCATAACCTTCTTTTTCCATATCGGCTTTGGGGATAAAGCGCAATGAGGCACTGTTGATACAATAGCGCAAGCCTCCTTTATCCTTAGGTCCATCGTTAAAAACGTGACCGAGATGTGCGTCGCCTAGCTTACTGCGCACTTCGGTACGAGTCATATTATGAGATTTATCGGTTTTTTCTTCTATGAGTTTTTTATCAATAGGTTTAGAGAAACTTGGCCAGCCACAGCCTGATTCGAACTTATCGGTAGAGATAAAGAGGGGTTCGCCGGTGGTAATATCCACATAAATACCTTCGCGAAACTCGTTGTAATAGGCATTGGCAAATGGGCGCTCAGTAGCGCTTTCTTGGGTAACGGCGTATTGTTCGGGGGTGAGTTGTTTACGAAGGTCGGCTTGAGAAGGTTTTTTAAAGCCTTTCTGTTTAGCTGGATTGGCTTTGCGGGCTATTTCAAACAAGGCTGGTGAAATATGGCAATAGCCTTGCGGATTTTTATCTAAATATGCCTGATGATATTCTTCGGCTTTATAAAAGTTCTTTAAAGGGAGCACTTCTACTACTATGGGTTTACTGTATTGAGTGGCAAGTGCGGCAATAGCTTTATTGATAAGCGGTTTTTCGGTTTCGTTTACGTAATAGATGCCTGTGCGGTATTGCGTGCCACGGTCGTTGCCTTGTTTGTTGAGGGAAGTGGGGTCGATGATTTTGAAATAGAGGTCGAGCAGTTGGTTGAGGTCGATGAGTTGAGGGTTGTAGGTTACTTTTACGGTTTCGGCAAAACCTGTATTGCCTGTACTTACTTGTTCGTAACTGGGGGCTTTGGAGAGTTTGCCATTGGCATAGCCTACTTCGGTGGCGAGTACTCCGCGAATTTGTTTAAAGAAGTGTTCGGTACCCCAGAAGCAACCTCCTGCAAAATAGATGTCAGTAGATTTTGATTTGTTTGTTTTTTTCATTTCTGCTTGTTGATGAGTTGAATTTTCGTCGTTAGTGATAAGTGAGGATGTTCTTTGGCTATTGCCGTTAGCACACCCTGTTGTGAAAGCTATTGCCATAAGGCAGAAAAAATAGGTTTTCATTCTTAATGATTTTTTTAATTGATGAGTTCTTGTTGATGATTTATTTTACCGCAATAGAGCTTCAAAAATAATGCCAGATTAATACTAATAATACCAGAAATGCCAATAATACCAATAATCAACTTTGCCAAAGGTCGTAGCACGACAGGCAGAGAAAATTAGAAAATTAGAGAATTAGGAAATTTGGAAATTAGCAAATGGGTAGTGATAAAAAAGGTTTTTTTGACGGGGTCTGACTTGTCGGACAAATTGGACTGGCCTGAGCTATCGAAAGGAAACAGAAAAGAACGGAAGGAGGCTGAGAAAAGTTTTGGTGAAAAAAGGCTGTAAGGAGGGTGGGGTTAGCTTATAGAGAGCTTATAGGAAGCTTATACGAATCTTGGACGATTGGTATAGAAAGAGTGTGTAGACAGTTGATTCATAATATAATACAACAAGGCTAAAAATGTTAAAAACAGGGTTTCGAGGCGAAAGAAAAGGGAATAGGCACTAGACCTTAGTCCACAGGCACTAGGAGGGAGTATGACGGAAAAGCGGAGGAAACCTCCCCCTTTACACATACCCAACTGTCCCTGCCTACCTTCAAAAGGAGGATTAGTGACAGGAAAGACAAAGGAGAGGTGGTGGAAAGGTGTTTTTTACTGGAATTTTACAAAAAAGTCGTACAGGTTATCGGTTTCGGAAAGGTTGAGTTTTTTGCGGATACGGTAACGGGCAGTTTCAACCCCACGAATCGATACACCTTGCATAGTGGCGATTTCTTTGGTTGTGTAATTAAGCCTTATCAGTACGCAAATACGCAAATCGGTGGTGGTGAGTGAAGGGAAACGTTCTTTGAGATTCTTGAAGAAGTTCTTGTGAATCATATCGAAGTTTTCTTGGAATACAGCCCATTGGTCTTCTTCTGAGATATTCTCGCGGATATGTTGCAAAATGAGATGACTTTTGGCTTTACTTACTTTCTGGTTGTCCATTAGTTGTTCCAGCTCTACTATGAGATTGGTAAGGAACTCGTCGCGCCTGATGTTTAGCATAGTGGCTTCGGCAAGAGCCTTACTCTTGTACTCTAACTGGTTGGCGAGCATTTGGTTTTGGAGTTTAGTCACTTCTTGTTCGCGTGACTCGAGCAGGCGTTGGCGACGTATTCTTTCACGCAAGAAGGAACGCTCTTTTTTCTTCATTTTATAACGGAAGTAGATAGCTGTTGCTACGATACTTACCCCGATGAAGCTGACGAAATACAATATATAAGCCCAGAGGCTTTTATACCAAGGAGTGGTAATTTGAAACGGGAGGGAATAGAGGGAGAGCTCTTTGTTTAGTTCGTTGAGCACTTTTACTTTGAGCCTGTATTTACCAGGGGGGAGATTTTGATAGCTGATGATAAAATCGGGGTCGGCTTGCGCCCACCGCTTGTCATATCCTTCTAAGACGTACCACAGTTGGTAATGTTCTTTACTAAAATTGGGATACTGAAATTGGAACACCAAATTGTTTTTGGCGTAAGGGAAAGAAGGATTGGCGGTAATTTCTTCCAAAAGATATTGGTCGGTATCGCGTTCGTAAGAGCGGAGGCTTTTTAGGCTCAGGTTATCGGGGTAGGTGGTTTGAGGAGTATTATCGGTATAACGAGCAATACTACCGTCTAAACAAAAGAAAGAAGCGCCGTCGGAGGACACGAATACAGAGGCACGGTCTTCGGTGGTAGGGTGTTGGAGGTCATCGAAAGCAATCTTTTCGGTTATTTTGTATTGACCATCGACAAAGGAAACTAAAAAGTAATCGGTGGCAGTGATAAACCAGAACCGATTATCGTTTACGGGTACTATATTGCGGGTTTTGGTGAGCTGAGGGAGTTGTTCATTGAGGATAGTATAAGGTACAATTTCTTCTTTATCGTCGTCGTAGTAGTAGAATTGAGAGCCGTCGGCAAAGACTATTTTTCCGCGTATTTTTAGGAGGCGGAGGGCTTCTTTGGTTTTAGGTTTATTGAACACTGTTTTGTGTTTCACCTTTTTTAGGTCTTCGGTAAGTGAGAGTTTGCAGACGCCTTTATAGATGTGATTCGTCCAGATGTTGCCCATAGGGTCTATTTCGATGCGATAAGTAAGGTCGAAGAAGCCATCGACGATATGTGAGGGCTCCCACTTGCCAGCTTTGTCTCTCTTGTAAATAGTAAGGACAGAATACGAAGAGCCGACGAGTACCTCCTGACCGTGAATCATTCCCTTCTTTAAATCCATACCTCCGACGCCTACATTGCTGAGGGGGCGTAATTGGTCACCTACGAGTTCGGAGACACCTTTGTTATGTCCTACAAATAACTGGTGGTCGTACTGCTTTACGAACCACACTTGGCTTGAGAAGTTGGGCAGTTTGTTGAGTTTTCCGTTAGTAAGGGAAAAGACTCCTTTATTAGAGGCTAAGTAATAAGAGTTACCTTGCTCAGCCATATCGCTGATGAGCTCTACATCGCCATTTAAATTTAAGAAGCGGAGTTTGCTAGGGATTTCAATCATAGCAATACCGTTGTCTAAGGCTACCCAGAGGTTGTGCTGGATATCTTCATAAAGCCCGAGTACGGTGTTATTGTTCAGTCCGTTTTTCTTGTGGATATGCCACAGGAGTTTACCTGTGCTGACATTGATAGCATACAAACCTTCGGAAAGGCTTCCTAAGATGAGGTTACCTTCATCGGTAATGAGCGCACGGTTCAGCCTAATGGAGGGTAATAGGGTGTCGATATCGGTAGTGAACTTGCGCAACTGGTCGGTTTGAGGGTTGAAAAAGAACAAGCCGTTCTTGTCGGTTACCAGAAGGAGTTCTTTTTGATAGGGGATAGTAGCGATTACCAATCCTCCTAAGCTGTTAGTAGAGAGTTTTTGATGGAGGCGATGTTGAGGGTCGATGGTATAAAAGTCGGCATTTACGCCTTGCATATAGAGGGTATTGCCGTCGGAGAACATTGCAAAAGGGGCGGGTTTAGGGTTGAAGGCGCGTACTTGGTTGCCGTCGAACACAAAATAGGAGGAGAAAGTTTGGAAGTAAATTTTATCTTGATGCTTGAATATGCGCCAGACTTCATCGTTGTGAAAACGGTAATCTTTGAGTTGGTCTTTTAGAGAAGTGTAGACCAATTGGTTTTGAGCATTGCGCTGGAAGTAGCCAAACTCTTCGAAAGAGCCTACATAGACGCGCAGTTTGGAATCGTTATTATCGGCAAGAACAGAACGGGCTATTTTTTTCTGGGGCAGGTAGTGGAGTTGCCATACCTGTCCGTCGAAAGTAAGTAGCCCTTGGTTATTAGCCACGTAGAGGACGCCCGTTTTGCATTGGCTTATTTGCCAATTTTGCAAGCCTGCCTTGTATTGAGTTTGAGAGTAGTTATAGATAGGTGGGACAAAGGGCAAGTCCTGATTTTGAGCTGTTGTGGTGGGGAAATGCCCCAAAAGAATGATAAGTAAGATGATGAAGTGCTTCATATCTATCGCACAATAGTGAGCGACAAAGGTACGAAAAAAAATTAAATAATGTGCATTGGATAGGTAAAAGATATGAGGGAAATTAGAAAATGAGGAAATGAGGAAATGAGAGAATAAAAGAAAAATCGATTAAAAAGATAAATAATTTAGGTGGGAGTAAAAAGTAGTGATGGCTATTAGGGTGAAAGACAAGGTTTGTCAGGAGGTAGAGCGGGGGTAAGATAAAGGTAGGGTGAACGATGAGTGGCTCTACAGTGGGTCTACAGTGGCTCTACAATGATGATTAATCAAATTATAATCGAAGATTAGTTGACTTTATAGTGCTACTATCTGCTAATATCATTGGCAACTAGTTAGATTTGTCGGATATAAAATAACTAACGTGGGTTCGATGTAAGAAAAGTGTAGCTTACGCTACAGAAATCTTACAATTCTTTACAAATCAAACAAATAGGTAACAAGTTGCTTTTAGACACATACTCTGCTATGCCAGCTCGCAAACTACAGACAGATTATAATACAAATACAATTGTAAATCAGTATTGTATATATTGAACAGATATTATAGTCAAACAAAAATAGATTACGACTCAATAGGCTTGCTTTTAGAGGGCGATTTGCAAATCGCCCCTACAAAATATACTGAAAAAGCGACTGATTATCAGTGTATCAATTTACTAAGGGTCGTAGCACGACGAGGTGAGAGCTACACGAGCAGGTAGAAAATTAGAGAATTTAAAAATGAGGGTGTGTAGTTAATCAGAGTTCTCAGAAAATCTCGGAGAGGCTCAGGACATCACTGATGACTAAAAACTAAGTACTAAATTTTGCTAATTTACAAATTAGTTATTATCTTTGTCGCCAGATTACTAATGGAGAGAATTGCCTTAATAGGGCGAATTGCCTCACATACTCAGCTGTGCCAGCTCGTTGACTTTGCCCCTATGACATAACACAAAACTTGATTTATATTAATAACTAAAAACAATGAAAACATTACGTACTTACAGCGATTTTAAAGATATCGTTTTTGATAAGAAAGAAGTGGCTATTAGCAAAGAAGCTAAAGCCCTCATTGAAGAGAGTTACGCTTTCTTAAAAGACTTTGCAGAGAACAAAATCATTTATGGCGTGAATACGGGCTTTGGACCGATGGCGCAATATCGCATTGAAAAAGAAGACCAATTGCAGTTGCAATACAACCTTATCCGCAGTCATAGTTCGGGCTTAGGGGAGGTGTTTGATGAAGAAACCGTGCGTGCGGCTATATTGTGTAGACTTACGAGCTTGTCGTTAGGCAAATCGGGGGTGCATATAGAGGCAATTGAACTGATGCGCGACCTATTGAACTACCGCATTACCCCGCTTATTTTCCAACACGGAGGCGTGGGAGCTAGTGGCGACCTTGTGCAGTTAGCCCATCTTGCCTTAGTGCTCATAGGCGAAGGAGAAGTGTTCTACAAAGGCGTGCGCAGACCTACGGCTGAAGTATTTGCCGAAGTGGGACTCAAACCGCTACAAATACACTTACGCGAAGGACTTTCGCTGATGAACGGCACGTCGGTAATGACGGGCTTGGCAGGGGTGAATGTGTATTACGCACAAAAGCTATTGGATTGGACAGTGAAGTTCACAACGGCTATCAATGAGCTAGTACAGACTTATGACGACCATTTTTCATCTGAATTAAACAACGCCAAACAACATACTGGGCAAAAAGAAATCGCCCGAATGATGCGCGACTTCTTACACGACAGCAAACGCACCCGCAAACGTGCAGAACACCTTTACAAAGGGCAACACAACGAAACTGTATTTAAAGAAAAGGTGCAAGAATACTACTCCTTGCGCTGTGTGCCACAGATACTCGGGGCTGTATACGACACCATTGCGCATACTGAGCGCATCGTAGAAGAGGAACTGAACTCGGCTAACGACAACCCAATAGTAGATGTGCCTACCCAGCAGGTATATCACGGGGGTAACTTCCACGGCGATTATATATCTCTTGAAATGGACAAGCTTAAACTGGTAGTTACCCGTATGACAATGCTTGCTGAGCGACAGCTCAACTACCTTTTGAACCCTAAAATCAACGAGCTATTGCCACCATTTGTGAACGCAGGGAAATTGGGCTTTAACTTCGGTATGCAAGGGGTACAGTTTACCGCTACTTCTACCACTGCCGAAAACCAAACCCTCTCTACCTCGATGTATGTGCATAGTATCCCGAACAATAACGATAATCAGGATATAGTGAGTATGGGTACCAATGCGGCGACTCTTACCCATAAAGTGATAAACAACGCTTTTCAGGTGCTTGCTATTGAGGTTATCACCATTGCGCAGGCTATCGATATCTTGGGCTGTTATGACGAGCTTTCGAGCACTACGCAAAGATGGTATAGGGAAATAAGAGCCATTATTCCGTTCTTTAAGGAAGATTTGGTGTTTTATACTTACTTGAAGGAAGCCACCAACTTTTTAAAAGATAAGAGATAAGAGGTAAGAGGTAAGAAATGTATGTCATATCCTGAAATAGGTTTACACTAAAAACCATAAAAAGATATGACAAAAGGGAGGAAAGAAACAGTTCGGTACAGTGATTGCTTTAAGTTGAGTATCGTAGAAGAGATTGAGAGAAACGGATTGAGTATTGAAAACTGCCGACGCAAGTACGGCATTGGAGGAAGTACAACGATTCAAAAATGGCTTAAAAAGTATGGTAAAAATCACTTATTAAATAAAATAGTACGCGTGGAAACAATTGATGAAATCGGGGAGCTTCAAGCTCTTAAAAAGGAGTTAAAAGCCCTTAAAGAGGCTTTTGCTGAAACGACTTTAGAGAATAAAGTTTATAAGACTTATTTTCAAATTCTTGGTCAGGAAACAGGAATGGGCGATGAAATAAAAAAAAAGTTAGAACAAGAGTTATTGAAGTACTTTCCAAAACAGAAAAGATAAGCGCTCTTTGCAAGTGTTTTGGTATTAGTAGACAAGCTCATTATAAAGCAGTTAAATCGTTTAAGGAGGTAGCACTCAGTGAGAGTATAATTATTGAGATGGTACAGGAAATACGTCGAGAACTGCCCAAGATAGGAGGAAAGAAGCTTTATTATATGTTATCAGATAAGATACATCAGGTAGCAAAAATAGGGAGAGATAAGTTCTTTATGATATTGAATAATAATGATTTACTTATTCAA
>NZ_AKFR01000004.1:0-7167 GCF_000277665.1 Capnocytophaga sp. oral taxon 335 str. F0486
CGAATAATCACGTTTTTGCCCACTTGTTTTAAGAGCTCTTGCGACTGCCCTTGCCAAAGAGTTTTGCTTGTAGCAATGGTTTCTACAAGTTCAAAATCGCAGCAGGAGTTTAACGATTGTTGTATGTGCAAGCTGTTGAAGCGTGAAGTTTGTTCTTTACCGTCAATATGTACTGAATGGAAAATAGGGAGACGTTTGGTAAAAAGTGAGTCCATAAGCAGTTTATTTTAGTATCAATATGGGCGCAAGTTACTAAAATCATTTTTAAACACAAAATTTTTATACTCTTTTCTTTGTCTTATCTTTGCTTTTCCCTTTGAAAACGTGATATATTTCAGCCTAATAAGTGTCACAATATTCTCCCTCTTTTTCGTGAGATAATATATTTTTTATCGTGAAGCTCTATAAACTCTAATTATTTAGCTTTAAGTCACTATAACTCCCCCTCCATTTTTTCTGTTAAAATTGAGGTTTTACCCTTAATTTATTCAATGTTTTAAAATCGTCTTATCTCCCTCTGATATTCAGTATAGTAAGCTCATTCCTTCGTCTTTCCTTCGTCTTTTGTTCGTCTTACCTTCGCTTTAGCTTCGAGTTTCCTATAAGTTACCTATAAGATACGATAATGTTTAGTTGTACTGTTTTTCAGTACTTTATAAATTTGGAGCTAAAAAACATTTTACTGTCTTATTTTGAAGAAAAATGGCTGTTTTAACTATTTTTAACAGAAAAAACGCAAAAGCACTTTCCCTATTTATTGTCGATAGCACTATAGTAAAGTGCTTCATACATTGGCACTATTTTATCCTCGTCAAAACGTTCGGCTACTTTTCGGGCATTCTGTTTAAATTGTGCCAATCGGGTTTTGTCTTCAAGTATGTAAATAGCCTTCTCTGCCATTGCTTTTACATCGCCTATGGGGCACAGATAGCCCGATACGCCCTCTTCATTCACTTCTGGAAGTCCTCCCGTATTGCTCGATACTACCGGAACGCCTGCTGCCATTGCTTCTAATGCCGAAAGTCCAAAGCTCTCAGAAGCAGAAGGGAGTAAGAATAAATCGGTGAAACACAAAATGCGGTCTATATCAGAAGTATTACCTAAAAACAGCACTTTGCTTTTGATGCCTAAATCCTTGCAGAGCTGGTCGGCTATCTCGCGCTCAGGTCCGTCACCTACCATTATGAGCTTAGCAGGAAGTTTCTGCTGAATGCCATAAAAAATTCTCACCACATCGTCTATGCGTTTTACCTTCCTAAAATTGCTAATGTGTGTAACGATGAGTTCCTCAGGCTTTGCCATTACAGTGCGTTTGCAAGGAGAAGTTTCTTTGGATTTTTTTATATTTGTGAAGTTAGGAATTACCTTAATATCTTTATCTATACGGAAAAGTCTTAGAGTATCTTGCTTCAAACTCTCGGACACTGAAGTTACAATATCCGATTCGTTAATGCTAAACGTGACTGCCTCTTTGTAAGTAGGGTGGTTGCCCACAAGGGTAATATCGGTGCCGTGAAGGGTCGTTACCATAGGTACTTCTATTCCTTCCCGTTTGAGCATTTGTTTAGCCATATAACCTGCATAAGCGTGCGGAATAGCGTAATGCACGTGCAAAATATCTATGTGATAGGTTTTTACCACATAAGCCATTTTGCTAGACAATGCTAGTTCGTAAGGCTGGTAGTGAAACAAGGGGTATTCCTCTACGTGCACTTCGTGAAAGTGAATGTTCATCTCCAAGAAGTCTAAACGCACGGGGTAACTATACGTGATAAAGTGCACCTGATGACCTTTGCGAGCTAAGGCAAGCCCGAGTTCGGTAGCTACAACACCACTCCCTCCAAAGGTAGGGTAACACACTATGGCTATATTCATATTTGATATATATTAGAGAGGCAAAGGTACTAATTTTTCTGTGGGTATTGAAAATATTAACAAAAAATTATATCTTTGTACTCAGTAAACAGCGTTCAATATGAAAACTTTAGATTCTTTTCTAAATATTAAAAACGGCGATTTTCTTCTTATAAAAGGAGAGACCATCACTGCCGATACTACTTTTGCAATTCTTAGAGAACGTTTTCCTAATAACAAAGTATGGGACGTAGGAACAGGCTATTATTGGTTGTATTTCAGCGATTGTTCTTTTGAGGGGAAGTTATTTAATGTGTCGCTTTGTTTTGAAGGAGAACAGCTAAAATTCTTAGGTTTTGCAATGAAGAATGAAAAACAAACCTCGTGGGACGATTGGAGTGAAGCATACGAATTGCAGACTGAAAAATACTATGACCAATGGCTTACAACACATATAGGCAAGGAACGCACTTTCTCTTGGGGGACTATTAAGTCTATTTACGACCACAAAGGAGGGGGTACAGCTATTTGGGTGAATTATAACAAATAAAAGAGGAATTCGTACCTCAGCTTAAAAGCTATAATGCTCTTTAATTCGAAATGACAAATAGGTAATGCGGGTTATAAATCTTCGTTCAAACTATCAATAATAGTTAGTTTAGCAAAGCGTAATAATATATTTTTTAAGCCTCCTGTCTCGAAATTTATTTGCGCCTTTTTATCATTTCCTGTTCCCTCCAATGAAATTACTTTACCACGACCGAAACGTTCGTGATAAACTGCTGTTCCTATATCCAGTCCGTTATAAGTATTTTTATTATTACTATTAGAATTATACAAAGCATTCACAGGTTTTAACTTCCTGAGTTTTTGTTGTTCTTCTCCTGTTGGGGCGTTTTTATGAGGAGGTATTCCACTTATAGGTTTCTGCAAACGTAGTTTACTTTTATCTACTTCACCAAAAATATCCCTATCAATAAGTGGTTTATATCGATAATTAGGATTAGAAATAGAAGGGGTAAGATACTGCAAATAGCGTTCATCTATTTCTTCGATAAATCTACTTGGCTCGGCATCAGAAAGTTTTCCCCAACGATAACGGTTTTCTGCATAAGTTAAATAGGCTTGTTTCTCAGCACGGGTGAGTGCTACATAAAATAATCTTCTTTCTTCTTCCAAATCATTACGTGATTGTATGCTCATTGCCGAAGGGAACAAATCTTCTTCCATCCCTACCACGTATACATACGGAAACTCTAATCCTTTTGCCAAGTGAATGGTCATCAAAGCTACACGGTCATCATCGCCTATCTCTTTATCCATATCAGTAGCCAAAGCAACATCTTCTAAATATTCTGAAAGACTTGCCCTGCTATCTGCCACATCTTCTTGTCCTTCTACAAAATCTTTCATACCATTAAGCATCTCTTCGATGTTTTCCATTTTGGCTATGCCCTCGGGGGTACCATCTTTTTTAAACTCTTGCAAAAGCCCTGTTTTCTTGGCGACTTGCTCGGCAACTTCAAAAGCATTTGCTTTTTGATTGAGTGCTTGAAAGTTAAGAATCATTACCACAAAATCAGTAAGTTTTTGCTTTGTAGTAGTATTGATGTGCAATTCTGGAAGTTTATTGATGTTATACATTATCTCGAAGATAGACTTCTTATAATGATTTGCTGCCAAAGTAAGCTTTTCCATTGTAGTTTCTCCAATGCCTCGTGCAGGAAAATTAATAATGCGCACCAAAGCTTCCTCATCATTTGGATTGATAATAAGTCTCAAATAAGCAAGCATATCTTTGATTTCCTTGCGTTGGTAGAATGACAATCCGCCATAGATGCGATATGGAATATCACGTTTTCTAAGGGCATCTTCAATAGCACGCGATTGTGAGTTAGTGCGATAAAGTACCGCAAAATTACCATTAGGAAGCTGGTATTGCATCTTGTTTTCAAAGATAGAGCTCGCTACAAAACGACCTTCATCAGCATCAGTAGGACTTCTATGAACTTTAATAGGTTCTCCTAATTCATTTTCGGTGAAAACTACCTTTTCCAATCGTATTTTATTGTGTTCTATCACGCTATTAGCTGCTTCTACAATATTTTTTGTAGAACGATAATTTTGCTCTAACTTATATTCCTTTGCCTCTGGATAATCATTTTTGAAATTGAGAATATTATTGATGTTTGCTCCCCTAAAAGCATAAATACTTTGCGCATCATCTCCTACTACACAAATGTTATGAAAACGGTCTGCCAAAGCCTTCACGATAAGATATTGAGAGTGATTGGTATCTTGATACTCATCTACGAGAATATACCTAAACCTATTTTGATATTTTGCCAATACATCAGGATATAGATTGAGGAGTTCATTTGTTTTCAGCAATAAATCGTCAAAATCCATTGCTCCTGCTTTAAAACACCTATCTACATATTCTTGATAAATTTCTCCTAAACGTGGTTGTCTTGCCATTGCGTCAGCTTCCATTAGTTCAGGATTATTAAAATAGGCTCTCACGGTAATAAGACTGTTTTTAAAGGAAGAAATACGCGATTGTATTCGTTTATATTTATAGATATCCTTGTCCAACTCCATCTCCTTAATGATGCCATTAATAAGACGCTGAGAGTCTTGGGTGTCATATATAGTGAAATTTTGAGGATATCCTAATTTATCGGCTTCGATGCGCAAGATTTTGGCAAAAACAGAGTGGAATGTACCCATCCATAGGTTTTTTGCTTCGTTGTTGCCTACAAGACTGGCAATACGCTTTTTCATTTCGTTGGCAGCCTTATTAGTAAAGGTAAGAGCAAGGATATTGAAAGCATCTACTCCTTCTCGCATCAAGTTGGCTATGCGATAAGTAAGCACGCGAGTTTTACCAGAGCCTGCTCCTGCTATCACGATGATAGGTCCATCTTTTTGAAGCACGGCGGCACGTTGAGGAGCATTTAGACTTTCTAATTCCTTTAAAAATGTATCCATAATAATCTTCGCAAAAGTTATATTATCCTCGTTTGAGTTCTATGACAGTAATTTCAGGCCATACGCCTAACCTTCCAGGGAATGCGTGATACCCAAACCCACGATTTACGTTTAAATATTGAGCTCCTTCCTGATACATACCTCCCCAATATTTATAAATATATTGTGAGGGACTCCACCGCCATTGGGGTATTTCAATCCCGCACTGCATTCCGTGTGTATGACCGCTAAGGGTGAGCGCTATGTTCTTTTTCTCGGGCAAAACAATTTCTTGAAAATGAGTAGGGTCGTGGCTCATCAGTATTTTAAAATCTTCTTCGTTTACCCCCTCCATAGCTTTATTGAGGTCGCCGTATTTAGAGAACCTACCGCGCCCCCAGTTTTCAACGCCTATAAGGGCAATCTTTTCGCCATTGCGTTCTAAATAGCGATGTTCATTGAGGAGCAAGTCCCAACCCATTTCCTTTTGTAAATTAAACAAGTGTTCTAAGTTTTTGCGCTTGGCTTCAACGCTTTCCCAAGAAGAGTAATCGCCATAATCGTGGTTACCCATAATAGAAAAGACACCATCAGGAGCGTGCAACGTAGCAAACAAGCTTTTCCAATCGTGAACCTCCTCTGCCAAGTTATTTACCAAATCGCCCGTAAAAAGAATGACATCACTCTTTTGAGCATTGATAAGTTCTACCCCATAACGTATCTTTTCATAATTGTCAAAACTTCCACAGTGAATATCCGAGATTTGAGTAATTCGATAGCCATCGAACGCCTTAGGAAGGTCGGGAAAATAAAGGGTATACTTCCATACCTTGTAATTGTACTTTCCTTTAAAAATAGAGTAGAGGATAGAGGCAAAGGGAATAGCTGCCAAGCCCCAACCCAGCATACTGATAAACTTGCGTCGCGAGGGCAAACGAGGAGCGTTTTGCTTTTTCTTGCTGAAAAGAGCGCGTATAAGACGAGTAATATCTTCTATAAACAAAGGCAAACTGACAAATAAGCAGATGATGAGCCACGTAAGCAGTCCTGCCACAGCATATTGCTGAGGAGCACTCCACACCGTTTTACCTCTGTTGAACCAATGATAAAGAAGGTTGAGAACAATCGCTACTGCTATTCCCCAGAAAGTCCAATGTATCCATCGTGCTACGGCAAGTGTCTTTAAGCTTCTGCTAGCATAAAAACTCAATAAGAAATACAGCGTAAAGATACTGATAAGTATAATATAAATCATAGAATATTTGCCTATTCGTTAATTTGCTAATTTGCTAATAATCTCACGAATAACTTTAACGTTAGAAATAGGTCTTTTGGTTTCATCTAAAAAACTTTCTGTTTTGAACGAGAAAGGTAAGGTAGTACCTAAATCTTCGAAAACAGTACCTGAGAAATGTACTTCGGTAAAACCGGCAGCTTTTATCTGCACGATACTTTGCGCATTGATGCCACCACCGGGCATAATAGTAGGTTGTCCTCCGCCAATGCGATTGAGTTCTTTTAGAAGAGCGAGCCCCTCAATAGCCGATTTCTTACCTCCTGAGGTGAGAATGCGTTTTACTCCCAAACGTTTCAAGGTTTGAATAGCTACAATGGGGTCAGGAGCACAGTCGAAAGCACGATGATAGATAAATTCCATATCACCAGAGGCTTCAATGAGGCGTGCGGTGCGTTCTTCATCGATGGTATTATCGCGATGCAATACACCCGTTACTACGCCCATACAACCTAACTCACGACAAAGAACAATATCGCGCAACATTACATCGAATTCTTCTTCGGTATAAGTGAAATCGCCACTGCGTGGACGTATCAACACACAATTGCCGATGCTCAGTTCGTCCATTACTTTTTTAATCAATCCGTAGCTGGGAGTGATGCCTCCTACTCCCAATTCACTGCATAATTCAATGCGAGTAGCACCTGCTTCTTGTGCATTTTTAGCCGACTCGAATGAGCTGGCACATATTTCGTAAATCATAATGTCTTTGTTAATTTGGAGTGCAAAGGTAGAGAATAATTAGCAAATGAGCAAAATTTTAATTAATGGTTAGTGGTTAGTGGTTAGTGATGAATGTAATGTGGAGGGGATTTCAACTTTGATAAAGACAGTAAGGGAGGTGTGGCGACGGAAAGGCGAATGATGAGTGGGTCTACAGTGGGTCTACAGTGGGTCTACAGTGGGTCTACAGTGGGTCTACAGTGGGTCTACAGTGGGTCTACAGTGGGTCTACAGTGGGTCTACAGTGGGTCTACAGTGGGTCTACAGTGGGTCTATAATGAATAAAAGACAGTGTGAGTTACACGGACAGATATAGAAAAGAC
>NZ_AKFR01000005.1:0-14026 GCF_000277665.1 Capnocytophaga sp. oral taxon 335 str. F0486
TAATTAATTATGACAACCTTTTTTAGGACGTGACATGATGAATAACGAGAGTAATGTGGTGAAAACATCTCCTTATATACATACTCGGTTGTTGCCGACAATCCCGAAAGAAGACTTTCTGCCAAAGAGTATTTTTATAATAGAAAATGCTTTGGTGCAGGAATTGAAAAGAATAGTAAGTAATCTTAAAAACAATTATATATGAAGACAAAAGCTTTTTTAGCAATGTTGTTATTGGTGATAACAGCTTGCGGTTGTTCTAAAACAGAAGAGGAAACAATATTTCCTGAGGCTGTAATGGTTAAGAGTTTTGCGACTGTAGCAAATACACCTGAGCATAGTTTTGTGAATTTTGCCCTTACCCAAGATGGTTACCGAGTTGTCCAAAATAAAGAAGCCCTACAAGCGCTCTTTCCTAATACTGACCTCAGTACTATAAAGGAATTTAAGGATATTGATTTCGGTACACAGACTCTTATCATAGGAAGAAAAGGGCTTTCTGAAATGGCACAGGCGAAATGTAGGTTTAGCAAGAAAAACAATAATAGCTACGTGCTTACGGTAGACCTCGACTTACTTGGACTATTTGGACCAGTAGTGTTATACTACGGTGCGGTAGTACAAAAACTACCTGAAAACGCTACTGTATCCGTAGAAGTATTGCCTCTTGAAGTGAATAAAGATATTTAGGCACGAGGTCGTAGCAAGACAGGTGGAAAAATTAGAGAATTAGGAAATTTGGAAATGAGCAAATGAGGGTGTGAGTCACACGGGATTATTAGCAGATTTGTCGGAGGGACTCTGAGAGGCTCATCAGAAGAACCTGCCTGCTTTCTGTACGATTGAATTTCGTAAGACAAATAAAAACACGACTTATAAAAATAAAGCATTATGGAAACAAAAACGTTTTTAGCACTACTGTTATTGGCAATAGTGGGGTGCGGTTGCTCAAAAAAAGAGACTCCTCCACAAGAAGTTTGTGGGTGCAATAGTCCTACTGTTTGGACTATTAAAGAATCTCTTGAAGAAGAAATAAGTTATGCAAACAATCAAAATACTTATTATCCTAATACATTTTGGATAGGCAAGGGGTTTCATTTTTTTATAGTTTGCAATGAGGATATTTTACCTCAAAAAATAAGAGATTTAAAATATAAGGAAGAGGGCACTACTATAAAAGTAAAAATTCAAGGAGAGGTAAAAACTCTTTGTAAAAAATGGATTCACCCAGCAATTTATAGTTATAATCATATTACTTTAACTAAAATAGAAGTGTTATAAAACGACTCTCATAAAACAATAAGTAATAAAAAAGACTATTACATATGAAAACAAAAACGTTTTTAAAACTTGTTACCTATTACTTGATTTAAAATGAACATAACCCTACATAAAACACTAAGAAACGCTTTATTTTTAATGCTTTGCCTAAGTAGTTCGCTATGTTTGGCACAAGCAAATATAACAGTGAGCAAAACGCACCCGCGCTATTTTGAAAAAAACGGTGCGACGTGGATTCCTATTAGCACTAATTATCTACCATCGCACAATTTTGAAGAGGTAGAAAAGTACTTTAAACACTTTGCCGAGAATGGCGGAAATGCGATGCGCATCTGGATAAGTACTGAGTTCTTAGAAATAGAAGACCAAAGGGAAGGAAAATACAATCCCGAGAAGTTAGCGCGTATAGAACAGTTGCTACAACTTGCAGAAAAGTATCATATTTATATCAAATTCACCCTACATCACTTGCGTACTATCTCTAATAACATCTCACCTGAAGCTTCTTGGTGTAACAGCTATTCGCTAGCTACCAAGTTCAAGAATGTAAGCGAGTATGTAAGTACTAAAAAAGGCAAAAAATCCTACTTAAAACGCCTCAGAGCGATTGCTAAAAAATGCCAAAACCACCCGTATGTATATGGGTGGGAGTTGTGGAACGAAATGGATTCAGCAGTACCCGAAGCAGAGTGGCTACCTTTTACCAAAGAGATGCTCGGTAAGGTGAAAAAGTTATGCCCTAATCAGTTGGTTACCCAAACCTTAGGCAGTATGCACGCCTCTTATATGGACGACTACTACAAGAAGCTGGCAGTAATACCTGACAACGAGTTTTTGAGCATTCACCGTTATTTAGACGAGGGCGACAAGTGGCATCAATACCCGATAGTGAAAGGAGCTGTGAGTGCTTTAGCAACCGATGCCGTAGCTATGGGCTTGACATTTACCAAAAACGACCCCAAGCCTGTTATCATCAATGAGATAGGAGCTGTAAACCCTAACCACGCAGGACCTTCGTCGCTTTATCCGAAAGACACAGAGGGCGTTTTGTTACACGATTTTATCTTTGCACCTTTCTTTGGAGGTAGTGCAGGTTCGGGCAATACTTGGCATTGGGATCATTATATCGAGCCTAACCAACTGTGGTATCACTTTGGGCGTTTCAAAAACGCTATTGAAGGAATTGACCCCGTGAAAGAAGCGATGCAACCCTTCTATTTCAAAAGAAATACCGTAGCCTGTTACGGACTAAAAGGCAAAACAAAAACGATATTGTGGTGCAGAGACCTAACTAACAATTGGAAAACAGAGTTGCGTGAGGGGCGTCCTGCCCAAATGAAACGAGATTTCGAAATACCACTCAACCTTATAAATATAAAATATACTCATTACAGTGTTTACGACCCTTGGACGGATAAATGGGAACGACATATGCCTATGTATGACGGAAAGGCATTGATTCCAGCCTTCAAGCGTTCGATAGTAGTGGTATTAGAAAACCCATAGCATCTTCCTGTCTTCTTTCCTTAGTTTTCTTATTGCCCTGATAGATGAGCAAAGGGCAAAATTATAAAAACAAAGCAATATGTAATTCTCATTTTAAGGGAAGGTACAGGCAGGAAGGTGTTTTTTATAAAAACGTTAATGTATCTATGAGATATAGCAAACACATCTTTAAAACGCTTATTTCGTTACTTATGATAGGTTGCGCAACACCCGCTATCCTAAAATCTGATAATGAAAAACTCACCCAAAAGAGTTTCAGTGGCGATAAACACATAGAACAGCGTGTAGATTCGGTACTGCGTTTGATGACTCTTGAAGAAAAAATCGGACAAATGACGCAATTCTCAGCCGATTGGTCGGTTACAGGCCCTGTAATGGCTGATAAGTACCAACCTTACCTCGAAAAAGGCTTGGTAGGAAGTATTTTTAACGCTACTTCGGTTGTAGGTATGCGAAAATTGCAAAAAATAGCGGTAGAACAAACACGTTTGGGTATTCCTATCCTCTTTGGTCAAGATGTGATACACGGCTATAAAACTATCTTTCCCATTCCGTTAGCTGAATCTTGCTCGTGGGATTTGGCTTTGATGCGCAAAACAGCTGAACTCGCTGCCCGTGAAGCTACTGCCGATGGTATTAACTGGACGTTTGCTCCTATGGTAGATATTACCCGCGATGCTCGTTGGGGACGCGCAATGGAAGGCGCAGGCGAAGACCCTTATTTAGGAAGCCTTATTGCCGAAGCGCGCGTAAAAGGATTTCAAGGGGGAGACAATTGGCAAACGTTGAGTAGCCCTCACACACTTTTAGCTTGTGGTAAACACTTCGCCGGCTATGGAGCTGCCGAATCAGGCAAGGACTATAATACAGCTGAACTCTCTATGCACACCTTGCGCAATGTATATTTACCTCCTTATGAGGCGACCCTAAACGCAGGGGTGGGCAGTATAATGGCTTCTTTGAACGAGATAAACGGAGTGCCTGCCACCGCCTACAAGTGGTTACTTACAGAGGTACTTCGCAAAGAATGGGGTTTTAACGGCTTGTTAGTGAGTGATTACACAGGCATTAACGAGTTGGTGCGACACGGGGTAGCCAAAGATGATAAACAAGCGGCAAACCTCTCAGCCAATGCAGGAATAGAAATGGATATGAATGGGGCAACCTTTATTAAATACCTTAGTGCCTTAGTGAAAGAAGGCAAAGTAACCGAAGCTCAAATTGATAAAGCAGTAAGGCATATATTGGAAATGAAGTTCCTTTTAGGTCTTTTTGATGACCCCTACCGATACTTAGATGAAACCCGTGCCAAAGAAAATACTTTTACTGAGGAATATCTGAAAGTAGCGCGACAAGCTGTTGCTTCCTCAGTAGTACTCTTGAAAAATGAAGCTGAAGTATTACCCATCAAAAAAGATAGCGGTAAAACGATTGCTGTAATAGGGCCTATGATGAACAACACAAGTGATATCAACGGCAGTTGGACGTGCTTAGGTGACGGCAAACAAAGCGTGAGTTTACTCACAGGGCTTACCGAGAAATACAAGGGTACAAACGTAAAACTTCTCTATGCCGAAGGCTGTGGTTTTACAACTATTTCAACAGAACAACTCAAAGAAGCGGTTGCTATAGCTCGCAAAGCTGATAGGGTATTAGTGGCCGTAGGTGAACAGAGCAGCTGGTCAGGAGAATCGGCGGTGCGCACCGATATTCGTTTGCCTCAAGCACAACGCCAATTGCTCGAAGCACTAAAAGCCATAAACAAGCCCATAGCTATCATTACTTTTAGCGGACGACCGCTCGACCTTTCTTGGGAAAACGAGAATGTACAAGCTATTTTGCAAGCGTGGTTTCCTGGTACGCAAGGAGGCTATGGCATTGCCGATGTGATAGCAGGCGATGTAAATCCTTCGGGGCAATTAACGATGTCTTTCCCCCGCAGTGTAGGACAAATCCCTATTTACTACAACTACAAGAGTACAGGGCGACCTGTATATACAAACAATGAAGAAGTAGACCACCGCCCTCATTATAACGCAGGATATTTGGATAGTTCCATTACGCCTCTTTATCCTTTTGGGTATGGACTCAGTTACACTACCTTTGCTATTAATAATGTGCATCTGAATAAAAAAAGTATCAAACGCTATAACGATAGCATTATAGTAAATGCCTCTGTGCAGAATACAGGAACAACCGAGGGCGAAATAGTGGTACAACTCTATACCCGACAGTTAGTAGCAAGTGTTAGCCGCCCCGTAAAGGAATTGAAAGGGTTTCAGAAAATCCCTCTCAAAGCAGGTGAAAGCAAACAAGTCCATTTTGAACTGCCTTCCGAAGCTCTTGCCTTTTACGGCATCAATGGAAAAAAGGACACTGAGCCCAGCGAGTGCTTGCTGTGGGTGGGCTTACATTCTGCCGATAATAATAACGAACAACATTTTACAATAGAAGAATAACAAACCATAAAATAGTAAACGATTATGAGAATACAACGTACCTTATTCTTATCAGTACTTGCCTTGGCGAGTAGCCTCAGCATAGCGCAAACCCACGATTGGGAAAACTTGGCGGTAAGCAGTATCAACACCGAAAAAAGCCATAGCCACTATGAGCCGGCTGGGAAAATACTCCTCAATGGCAATTGGCAGTTTGCCTACTTCAAACACCCTTCACAAGTGCCTGCCGATTTCTTTTTGGGCAAAGGCATTACCCAATGGGACGCTATAAAAGTGCCTTCAAATTGGCAACTGCAAAGCAACCGATATGACCCTCCAGTTTTTACCAATATCAAATATCCGTTTGCAATGAACCCTCCTTACACCCCTAAGGACTACAACCCTACGGGAGTGTATAGAACGCAGTTCACAGTGCCTAACAAATGGAAAGGCGAGCAGGTGTTCATTCACTTTGCGGGAGTGCAATCGGCGATGGAGTTGTTCATCAATGGTAAGCAAGTGGGCTATCACGAAGATGCAATGCTACCTGCCGAGTTCAACATCACTCCTTACCTAAAAAAAGGCAAAAACGAACTATATGTAAAAGTCTTGAACTGGTCGGACGGCAGTTATATAGAAGACCAAGATTTTTGGCGACTCAGCGGTATTTATCGCGATGTATACCTCTTTGCTACCCCCGAGTTGCGTATGCGTGACTTTTCGGTTTATCCTCAGCTCGATGCACAATACCGCGATGCTACCTTGCAGGTGCAAGTAGAGGTACAGAATTTAGGCGAAAAAGTAAGCGATGCCCTTATGGTACAAACTACTCTTAAAGATAGCAAAGGCAATGTGATAGGTACCGAAAAAGCCTCTGTTGCGGATATTGCTGCGGGAAAAGAAGCTACCGTTAGTACCCAAATAGCCGTAAAAAATCCGTTGAAATGGACTGCCGAAACCCCTAACCTCTACAAAGTG
Source organism: Capnocytophaga sp. oral taxon 335 str. F0486 (assembly GCF_000277665.1). NCBI lineage: Bacteria > Pseudomonadati > Bacteroidota > Flavobacteriia > Flavobacteriales > Flavobacteriaceae > Capnocytophaga > Capnocytophaga sp. oral taxon 335. The sequence continues at coordinate 6,204 of NZ_AKFR01000005.1, forward strand.
GAACTCAGTTTGCTCACCGCCAAAGGCAAGGTGTTACAATCGTTTACTCAAAATGTAGGATTTAGAAAAGTTGAACTAACAAACGGATTGCTCCTTGTGAATGGCAAGCCTGTGAAGTTTAAAGGAGTGAACCGCCACGAGTTCGACCCTTATAATGGTCGTACCATCACCCGCCAATCGATGATTGACGATATTATATTGATGAAAACACACAACATCAATGCGGTGCGCACCTCTCACTACCCCAATCTGCCTGAGTGGTATACCCTCTGCGACGAATATGGTTTATATGTGGTAGACGAAGCCAATATCGAGAGCCACGAATTGTGGGAGAGTGGTTACTACATAGGCGAACGCCCCGAATGGCAAAAGGACATCGTGGAGCGCAATGTGAATATGGTTGCCCGCGATAAGAACCACCCTTGTATCATCTATTGGTCGATGGGGAATGAATCGGGTTGGGGTAAGAACTTCGATGCGGCTTATGAGGCGATAAAAGCTCTCGACCCTCAAAAGCGTCCCGTGCACTACGAATCCAAAAATCCTGCTTATGCAGGGGTGCTCTCGCATTACGATATCATCTCTAATATGTACACCGAGCTCAACCACTTGAACAATCTCTTTACCGAAGACCCTAAACGCCCTGTGATTATTTGCGAATATGCTCATTCTATGGGTAACAGCTTAGGCAACTTCCGTAAGTATTGGGAGCTTTTTGCTACCAATGAGCGCTACCAAGGTGGTTTTACGTGGGACTGGAAAGATCAAGCGTTGCGTTGCAAAGATAAGAACGGCAAAGAGTATTGGAACATCATCAATCATATTGACAAAGCGAATGTGAACGATGGATTGGTAAATGCCACAGGCGTTCCTCAGCCCGAAATGCACGAACTGAAAAAGGTATATCAGTATTTCAATATAAAGGATATTGATATCAACACAGGTTTGGTGCTCATCAGCAATAGCAACTACTTTGTAAATAGCGATGAGGTGTATTTGCAATGGGAACTTATCGAGAATGGCAAGCCTATCGCCAATGGGGTAATCAACGACCTGAACATCGCCCCACAAAGCCAAAGAGCCCTACAAATACCTTTCGATACAAAATTGGTACAAAACGGCAAGGAATACTTTATGAACTTCCGTTTTAAGAATAAAAAGGCTACTGCTTGGGCTTCAAAAAATTTTGAAGTAGCCAAAGAACAACTTGCTTTTCCTAACTATTTTGTGAGAGAAATCGCTAAACCTTCGGATAAAAAACTAACATTTACTGACGAAGCGACAAACTTCACCGTAAAAGGCGAGAATTTTACAGCCGTGTTCAGCAAAAAAACAGGCGGTTTAAGTCAATTTACGCATAAAGGGAAAAACCTACTTTCAGAAGCGATGATTCCTTCTTTTTGGCGTGTGCCTACCGATAACGATGAAGGTGGTTTTGAACAATCATATGCCTCAGCTTGGCGCAAAGCGGGATTAAAAGAAGCTACGGTAACAGCTACCGAAATGAAAGCTACACCCATAGGGGAAACCCAAGTGAAGATAGTAGCACACAACCGCATTGAAACCAAAGCGGGCAATATCAGCCAACAAGTAACTTACCTCATCAATGGCGAGGGACGTATAGATATCAGCACAAATGTGGAAGTGCCTGCCTCTGTGCCTCCTTTGGCAAGAGTGGGAATGCTCCTAACGCTCGACAAGAGTTTTAACAAAGTGGAATGGTACGGCAAAGGTCCTTATGAAACTTATGCCGATAGAAAAGAATCGGCTTTTGTGGGTATTCACAGCGGTGCAGTAAAGGATATGCACTTCCCTTATGTGATGCCTTCTGAAAACGGCAATCATACCGATACCCGTTGGCTCAAACTCCTTTCGGGTACTACCGAACTGTACATCAGTGCTCCTAAACTCTTTAATTTCAACGTGCAAGACTATTCGGACGACGCACTAAATCAATCCAAAGAAACCCAAGAACTGCACCGTGGAGACCACACTTATTTGCACATCGATGAGGCTCAAATGGGTGTAGGAGGAGACGACAGCTGGTCGCCACGCGTACATAAAGAATTTTTGCTCAACCAACCGTATTATCATTACGAATTTAGCATTCAGGTAGGGGGGAAATGAGAAAATTAGGAAATTTGGAAATGAGAGAATTAGAAAATGAGAGAATTAGCAAATGGGGAAGGGTTGAGGAATTCGGAAGGAAACGGAAAAGTTCGGAAGAAGGTTAAGACTGTTTTTGGTGAAAAAAGGCTTCAAGGAGGGTGGGGTTAGCTTATAGAGAGCTTATAGGAAGCTTATACGAATCTTGGACGATTGGTATAGAAAGGGTATATAAATAGTTGATAAATAGTATAATACAACAAGGCTAAAAATGTTAAAAACAGGGTTTCGAGGCGAAAGAAAGAGGAATCCTCACCCCGTCCCTCTCCCAAGGAGAGGGGAATGTGGTGACGGAAAATCAAAAGAAACCACTCTCTTTACACATACCCAGCTGTCGCTGGCTACCTTCAAAGGAGAAAATTGTGGCGAGTCATTTATTCGGTAAGCCCCCGAACCCCCGAAGGGGGACAAGCTGGAAAAGGAGACAAACCTTCCCTTTACACATACCCAGCTGTCGCTGACTACCTTCAAGGGGGGAGTGTAGCGACGGAAAATTGAAAGAAAAGACGAATGAACGAGAGGCGAATGACGAAGGCGGACTTCCTTTAAAGGGGGAATGTAATGAAGGAAAAGGGAATTTGGAAATTAGAAAATTTGGGAATTAGCAAATTTGGAAATGAGAAAACTACTCTACATAATATGGGTGTTATTTCCTGCGTTGCTCTCAGCGCAGGACTGGGCGTATCTATCCAAAATCACTACCCACAACGGATTGGTGAGCAATGAGGTTACCAGTATGTTGCAGGACTCAAAAGGCTTTATATGGATAGGCACTGATGACGGATTGCACAAGTTTGACGGTTATGATATCACTGTGTATAAGCACAATAGCACCCAGAAAAACAGCCTGGCAGGAAACTCTATCAGGTGTTTGTTTGAAGACAGTCAGCACAACCTTTGGATTGGCTTAAAAGGCGAAGGACTCAGCAAACTGAACCTGCGTACGGGTATCTTCACCACCTACAAACATCAAAAAGGGAGTAATAGCCTTAGCTATAACGATGTAGCGGGCATTGTAGAGGACGAAGCGGGTATGATTTGGATAGCCGTAGACCGTGGCGGACTGGATATGCTCAACCCCAAAACAGGAGTTTTCACTCATTACGACATCCGAGAAAAAAGCACTTCTAAACCCCTGAACAACGCCCTTACGGGTATGGTAGCGACCAATGGCACGCTCATACTCAGTTCGTGGGGTGGCGGGGTGTACAGTTTTAACCGCAAGGAAAAACAATTTGAGTTACACCCTTATTGGCATACAAACGACACTGATGAGAAGGTATGCAAGCACATTTTCAACCTCTACAAAGACCCAGAAGGCACTGTTTGGGTATCATCGGCTCACGGTGGTTTGTATAGCTTAAATGAAAAAACAAAAAACTACCAACGTTATGCGGTGTGTGGTGCGACCCCTTGTACGCACAATGTGAACGTGCTTTCGGTAGCCGATGACGGTCAGCACAACATTTGGATAGAGACTAACGAGGGCATCAAACTCCTCAACAAAAACACTCACACCATTACCGACTTGCAAAACCCGCAACTCGCTAATGAAAGTGTGAATCACATCTACCGAGATAAAAGTCAGCTGATGTGGGTGAGTACTGCCTCAGGGATTTACTATTTTAGCCCTACCCCTGCCCAATTCAAATGGGTGAGGTACAAGAATTTTCTTTCGGAAAAGCAAGTGCGCGCTATCTTTAAGGACAGCAAAGGCAACCTCTGGATAGGAGGCTTAAATCATATTGATAAACTCAACCCCGACAGGAAGACACTCACCGCTTTTAGCAACCAATCCTACAACCCCAATACTCAGCTCTATCAGGCTTTTTGTGAAGATGCCGAAGGCAATATTTGGATAGGCAACTACGCCAATTACCTCATTAAGTACAACCCCTCGTCCAACAGTTTTAGTCAGGTGCCTATTCCCGCCCCTACCGGTACGAACTACACCTACCGCAACGTCTATCAAATTACCAAAGATTGGGATAATTCGTTTTGGCTTGCTACCGAGTTGGGGGCTATTAACTACCAGCCCGCTACGGGAGTTTTTACCCCGCTATTCGAAAGTAAAAACATTATCTACCCCGAAGATAAAACCCACGTAATTCACCGCGACCAAGACCTGCTTTTGTGGGTAGGCACCGAAAAAGGCTTGCGTTGTTACACCCGCGACCTAAAACTCAAACACACCTATACAGCCCTAAAAAACAACACACACTCCCTGAGCAACGACTTTATTACGGCTATCCACGAGAGCAAGGACGGTACCTTGTGGATAGGCACCAAAGGAGGGCTACACAAGTTCGACAAGAAAACCGAACGTTTTGAACTCATTCGTCGTAAAGGCACCGACTATGGCGACCCTATTTTCGGTTTAGCAGAAGACAATAGTGGCAATCTGTGGATGAGTACCCCTTCGGCAGTACTGAAATACACCCCAAAAAGCCAACAGTTTCAAGTGTTCAACGAGTACGACGGCTTGCAAAATTCGGGCTTTCAATTAGGGGCTTTTGCACAAGCCAAAGACGGCGAGCTACTGATTGGAGGAAAAGACGGTTTTAATACTTTCTATCCTCAACAGCTTACCCTTAACCAAACCCAACCCAAAGTAGTAATTTCCGATTTTCAAATATTCAACAAATCGGTACGACCAGAAGAAGGAGGGGTGCTCAGCGAGGTGATAGATGAGACCCAAAGCATTCACCTCAAACATTGGCAATCGGTAATATCGTTCCGTTTTTCGGCATTGAACTACCGCGCTTCTTTTAAAAACCAATACGCCTATATGCTCGAAGGTTTTGACAGCGATTGGATTTACGACACTTCCGAGCGCATCGCTACCTATACAAACCTCAACCCAGGCACTTACATCTTCAAAGTAAAAGCAACTAACAACGACGGGGTGTGGAGCGAAAAACCCACTACAATTAAGATAGTAGTAGCCCCTCCGCTTTGGCGAACAACTTGGGCTTACATCCTCTATGCTTTGCTAGGGGTGGGCTTGCTCGTGCTTATCGTGAAATATTACACCATCAAGGAAAGAGACAAGCAGAACCTGCGCATCTCGCAATTGGAAGCTCAGCGTATGTACGAAATCAACGAGATGAAAAACAACTTTTTCTCTAACATCTCTCACGAGTTCAAAACACCGCTTTCGCTGATTGTAGGTCCGCTGAACCAAATGGTAGATGATGAGAACTCTCCTAAGGAATACAAAGATAAGTATACAATGATGTTGCGCAACGCCCAAAAACTGATGCGCCTCATCAACCAATTACTCGATTTTAGAAAGTTAGAAAAGAACAAATTAGAGCTGAATTTGCAATATGACGATGTGGTGAAATTTGTGAAAGGAGTGAGTGAAACCTTTGCTTATCTCGCTTTAGAAAAACAAATACAATACACCATAAAAAGTACAATGCCCAGCTTGTGGATGCCTTTTGATGCCGATAAATTAGACAAAATTCTCTACAATCTTATCGGAAATGCCTTCCAATACACCCCCGAAAAAGGTGCAATCACGGTGCTCATTGCCACTGTGATGCAAAACCAGCAGAAGTTTTTGCAAATAAAGATAGCCGATACAGGCATTGGCATTTCCAAAGAAGAACAAAAACAGCTCTTTACCGCTTTCTTGCAAGGCAAACGCCAGAAAGAACTCCACAACGAGGGTGCTGGCTTAGGGCTCGCTTTTACCAAAGACCTCGTCGACCTACACCAAGGGCATATAGAGGTAGAAAGTGAAGAAAAACAAGGGGCTACCTTCACGGTATTGTTGCCTATTTTAGATGTACCACAACTCCACGACGAGGCTTCTATCACCTTGCAACAGATAGACACTACCCAAACGGTAAAAGAAATAGCTCCACAAGAAAATGCGAACGACAAGGAAGAGACTATTTTGGTAGTGGAAGACAACGATGATATGCGCGATTATATACAGCACATTCTCAACGAGCATTTCCACGTACTATTGGCACGCGACGGCGAAGAGGGCTTAGAATTGGCTATTACCCATATCCCCGACCTCATCGTATCGGATATTATGATGCCTAAACGCGATGGTATTTCAATGGTAAAAGAACTGCGCGCCAACGAAAAAACAAACCATATCCCTATCATTTTGCTCACCGCCTTAGACAAGGAATCGCAAGTGGTAGAGGGGTACAGTTTGGGAGTGGAAGACTATATCACCAAACCTTTTTCGGCTAAAATACTCAGCAAGCGCATCGAAAATATACTGCTTTCGCGCAAGAAGTTGTGGGAACAGTACAGCTCCTCATCCGACCTGAATGTGTACCGCGAAAAACTCATCGGGCAACCTTGGAAAAAAGAGTTTGTAGATAAAGTGAACAACATTGTAATGGAACACCTCAGCAACCCTGAGTTTGGTATCGATGCCCTCGCCGATGCCCTAAATATGAGCACTAACCAACTCTTCAAAAAGGTAAAAGCCATTATGAACACCACCCCTTACAACGTGATTGTACAAATACGTATGACCGCCGCTGCCCAACTGATGAAGCAAGGCAATTTGAATATTTCGGAAGTAGCCTATAAGGTGGGTTACCAAGAGCTATCGAATTTCAGTCGCTCGTTTAAGAAGTTCTACAATGCCTCACCGAGAGAGTATTTGAAAGGGGAAAGTGAAAAGGTAAAAGGTAACGACGAGTGACGAATGACGTGAACGGTCTTTATATGAGATTATAGTAATGACTATTCACTTGAAAGACAAGGTTTATTCGAAGGAAGAGCGAAGCTAAGACGAACCTAAGACGAAAGTAAGGCGAAGAAATGAAGGAAAAAACTACAAAAAAATTTGTTCTTAAAAAATTTTTTAGTAACTTGCGCCCATATTGATACTAAAATAAAACTCTTATGGAATCTCTTTTTACCAAACGTCTCCCTATTTTCCATTCAGTACATATTGACGGTAAAGAACAAACTTCACGCTTTAATAGCTTGCACATACAACAATCGTTAAACTCTTGTTGTGATTTTGAGCTGGTAGAAACCATTGCTACAAGCAAAACTCTTTGGCAAGGGCAGTCGCAAGAGCTCTTAAAACAAGTGGGCAAAAATGTGATTATTCGTCTTTCCTTCCCAAGAGGAGAGAACACTTTCCAATTTTCGGGTTTTATTACTGAGGTGGTGATTGACTCGGATACCCCTACGCAAGGAGGAAGCGAAAACAAAATACGCGTTATAGGAAAAGGAAGCCCTGTGGTGTTGGACGATGCACCTGCGATGAACTCGTTTGTAGATTATGATTTGGTAAATATCGTAGAGAAAGTTTTTAAAAATAAATATTTCGACCTAATATGTAATCCTAAGTTTAAAGCGATAATCCCCTACGCAATGCAGTATAAAGAAAGCCGTTGGGAGTTTTTCAATAGGCTTTCGGCTATTTACAATGAACTACTGTATTTTGACGGTAGCAAGCTTGTGTTTGGTGGTGTAACAGATGAACACTCTGAAAACCTAACCATAGACGAGGATATTACCGAATTTAAAGTTTCTTCAAGAACCATTCCTTTTAAATACACCTTTTACAACTACAATGCGGAGGACGATGAGTACATTTATTCGGACACCGAAGAGGAAGTAAGACCGCGCAACGCTTATACTGAGAGCGTTTTTAAAGACTACGAGAA
>NZ_AKFR01000006.1:0-82596 GCF_000277665.1 Capnocytophaga sp. oral taxon 335 str. F0486
CTTTGCCAAAGTTTTTGCCTGTGCGGCTCGCACCTCATTTTCTAATTCTCTAATTGCCATTCACGCATTTCTTAACCCAAGTTCATTTTTTCATCGCTTTTTCACCGTTACTTTGCACTGTAAAACAAAAACAACTTAAAAATGAACTTAAAAATGTTTAGTATCACACTTCTTATGACGTTGACTGCCTTAAAGTCCAACGGTCAAAATCCTGACCTCCTCACATTGGTCACTGCGGCTACACAAGCCCCTTCAGGTCACAATTCTCAACCTTGGTTCTTCACTGTTGAGAACAACCGCATCATTATTACGCCCGATTTTACCAAAGCGCTCCCTGCCGTAGACGGCAAACACCGCGAACTGTTTATGAGCTTGGGCTGTGCTCTGGAAAACCTCTGCCTAAAAGCCACCGAATTGCACTATCACACCCAGGTACAACTCACCAGCGAAGGCGTCATCACCGTGCTTTTGCAAAAACGAGAAGATGTAACACCCAGTTCCTTAGCAGCTGTCATTCCTAAACGCCAAACCAACCGCTCGGTATACGACGGCAAGCGCATCGACGCTCCTTTGCTCGAAAGTTTAGTAAGCAAAGCTATGGACGATACGGGGGCAAAGCTCTACACATTCGCCAATGGTTCTCCGCTTTTTGCAACACTCACCGAAGCAGTAATGCAAGGCAATGCTGTGCAAATGGCTGACCCCGCTTTCAAAAACGAACTCCTCTCGTGGATACGCTTCAACAAAAAGCATTCTGAAAGCACTCACGACGGACTCAGTTACGCAGTGCTCGGCGCTCCTAATCTCCCTCGTTGGGTAACCGAGCCCATTGTAAAGGCATCACTAAAAGCCGATAAGCAAAACAAAACCGACTTGAAGAAGATACAATCTTCCTCCGATATAGTGCTTATCACTTCTGAGAAAGACGATATCCGCACTTGGATAAACACAGGTCGTTTATTAGAACGCTTTTTGCTCGTCCTCACCGAAGCAGGCATCGCCAATGCTTACCTCAATCAACCGTGTGAAGTGCCCGAACTCCGTGCGCAACTGCAAGCCGATTTGGCCATTGCAAAAGCCTATCCACAAATCCTCTTGCGCATCGGTTATGCGAAGCCCGTAGCTTATTCCAAGAGAAAAGATATCAAAGAAGTTAGCAAATTTAAAAATGAGTAAATTAGTCAATGCGTAGAAGCACTCTATAAGGTATCATAAAAAGCTTGGTTGTCACTTTTAGTCACTACAATTCCCCTCTTTGAGGAAGTCAGCGAGCTGGTGCAGTTGAGTATGTGAATAAGGGGAGGTTTATAATCAAATGGTTATAAACCTCTCCATCGTTTTTGTGATATCAACTTTGGTACGCTACCAATTTGCTAATTACCAAATTTGCTCATTTGCTAATTATACACTACCTTTGTCCCCTCAATCATCCTTTGTTTGATTTGAAAAAGATTCGTAAAATTTCTGAGGCGCAAGCCTCATCTTGAAAAATGCAACAAGAATCCCAAATATACGGCATTCGTGCCCTGATAGAAGCTCTCAAAGCAGGCAAAACTATTGATAAAGTCTTTTTGCAAAAAGGCTTACAAGGTGGCTTGTATAAAGAGCTAATGCCCTTATTGCAAGAAGCCCAAGTGCCTGTGCAGTATGTGCCCGTTGAGAAGCTGAACCGCCTTACCAAGAAAAACCACCAAGGAGTAGTGGCGAACCTTTCCCCCGTAGATTATCACAATTTTGAGGATTTGGTGATTTCGGTTACCGAAAGCGGAGCCACACCACTTTTCCTCGTGTTAGACCACCTTTCTGATGTGCGCAACTTTGGGGCAATTATCCGCACGGCAGAGTGTACAGGCGTCTCAGGTATTATCATTCCTAAGCGTGGCAGTGTGAGTATCACCGCCGATACTGTCAAAACCTCGGCTGGGGCTGTGTTTCGCGTGCCTATCTGCAAGGTCGAAAACCTTGTAGATGCGGTCTACTACCTGCAAGGCAGTGGCATTAGGGCAGTGGCAGCGACCGAGAAGACTAGTCAATTGCTATACGCCGAAGACTTTACGGTACCTACTGCTATTGTGATGGGGGCGGAAGACGTCGGGGTATCGCCAGCAGTACTCAAAGTAGTAGATAGCAAAGCCAAATTGCCAATGGTAGGCGATATTAGCTCGCTAAACGTTTCGGTAGCTTGTGCTGTTTTCTTGTACGAAGCTCTCAAACAACGACTCTAATTCTCCAACCCCTATCTCCTAAAACCGATGAACCGCCAACAAACCCGAGGTGTCCTTTTTTTGCTATTGCTCATCATAGCACTACAATTCGCCTTTCGTAATCTCAGCTTTAACCGCACTTTCGCCCCTACTGAAACTACTCTACTTCAACGGGAGATGGACTCGTTAAGAACTCTTGTTTCCTTGCCTAAAAAAGATACCATTTACCCCTTCAATCCCAATTTTATTACAGACTACAAAGGCTTCAAACTCGGACTTTCTCCAGAGCAAATCGACCGCTTGCAAGCTTTTCGCGCACAGAATAAGTATGTCAATTCTGCCGAAGAGTTCCAACAAGTAACCGGTGTGCCTGACAGTCTTCTGCACAAAATAGCCCCTTCTTTCAAATTCCCCGAATGGGTGAAAAACCGCAAAACTTCTTCTTATGTCTATGAAAAATACACCCAAAAACACTACCCAAAACAAGATATCAACACCGCAACTGCCGAAGAACTGATGAAAATCTACGGTATAGGCGAAGGCTTTTCTAATCGCATCTTGAAATACCGCAACAAGTTGCACGGCTTTACCTATATCAGCCAAGTGGCAGAAGTCTACGGACTCGAAAAGGAAGTGTACGAACGAGTAGCCGAGCGCTTTGAGGTACAAACAACACCCGTGATAGAGAAGAAGGACATCAATACTCTCAATATGTACGAACTCAGCAAAATTCCTTATGTGAAATACGGAGAAGGCAAGAAGATAGTAGGCTTGCGTTCTGAGCTCGGTACGCTCAAATCCTTTGATGACCTTTTGCAAATAGAGGGTTTTGATAAACAACGTATCGCCCGATTGCAGTTGTATCTCTATATCGAACAGTAGCCTTCAAGATAATTAAAAAGAAATTCGTTCTTCTTTAACACTTTTTTTTCAATAAGTAAACTCCCTCTTTCTACCAACTGAAATTCAACTAACTAACGCTCTTCCTTCGTCTTTCCTTCGTCTTAGGTTCGTCTTAGCTTCGCTTTACCTTCGGTGTAGGTTCGCTTGTTCTTCAGAAAACGTAAAACACTTATTTATTTGTTTTACAGCTGATTAATATGTTTTATACTATAAAATACCTAAAAGTATTTTCTTTGTTTAATACTGAAAAAAAATCTGCCATATAACAAACTTTAACATTTTTTCTTCAATCTTATTGCCACTATACACCATTTTTATTGAATAACACTTCTCTGACAATTAACACTCTTCTTTTCACCCTCTGATTAAAAAAAACGTAATTCGTAATTCGTAATTCGTAATTATTTTATATCTTTGCCCCTTGGTATTAGAATAAGCATATAACGAATGAATTTTAACTATTCTGAAACACAACGAATGGTAGCCGATGCGGCTAAAGAGTTTGCCGAAAAATATATCCGTCCACACGTGATGGAATGGGACGAAAGTCAGGAATTTCCTGTGGAGGTATTCCGCAAAGCAGGCGAACTTGGCTTTATGGGCGTTTTAGTACCCGAAGCCTACGGTGGCTCAGGTCTCGACTACCACGATTATATCGCGATTGTCGAAGAAATCTCAAAAGTCGACCCTTCTATAGGGCTCTCAATAGCAGCTCACAACTCTCTTTGTACCAATCATATCCTTAGCTTTGGTAGCGAACAGCAAAAACAACGCTGGTTGCCCAAATTGGCTTCAGGTGAATGGATAGGTGCTTGGGGCATTACCGAACACAATACCGGTTCTGATTCCGGAGGTATGGCTACTACCGCTGTAAAAGACGGCGACGAGTGGATACTGAACGGTACTAAAAACTTTATTACTCACGGCAAAACAGGACAGATAGCCGTAGTCATTGCTCGTACCGGCGAGAAGGGTAACAAACACGCCATCACAGCCTTTGTAGTGGAACGTGGTACGAAGGGTTTTAGCAGTGGTAAAAAAGAAAACAAACTCGGTATGCGCGCCAGCGAAACCGCCGAAATGATATTTCAAGATTGTCGTATTCCCGATGCCAATCGTTTGGGTGAAGTAGGCGACGGCTTTATTCAAGCAATGAAGATATTAGACGGCGGACGTATTTCTATCGGTGCTCTTTCTTTGGGTATTGCCAAAGGCGCTTACGAAGCCTCCCTCAAATACGCCAAAGAACGTATGCAATTCGGTAAACGCCTCATCGACCTACAAGCCGTTGGTTTCAAACTCGCCGATATGGCTACCGAAATAGAAGCTTCCGAACTGCTCTTGCACAAATCGGCTTTCCAAAAGAACGACGGTCAGCGTGTAACGCTATCGGGGGCAATGGCAAAGATGTACGCCTCCGAAGTATGTGTGCGTGTAGCTACCGAAGCCATTCAAATTCACGGCGGTTATGGTTATACGAAAGATTTTCCGGTCGAAAAATTCTTCCGTGACTCCAAATTGTGTACCATAGGCGAGGGAACAACCGAAATACAGAAATTAGTCATCAGTCGACAAATAGATAAGAACTCATAATTAAAAACGAACGAATATGTTATCCAATTCCAGCAAGTATGCCATCAATGCAGTAATATACCTTGCCATACACTCGTCGGCAAGCCATAGAATAGCGCCCAAAGACGTGGCAGAAGCGCTACATATTCCTACGCCCTTTTTGGCAAAAATATTGCAAACTTTAGCCCGCAAAAAGGTAATTAGCTCCAACAAAGGACCTGGGGGAGGCTTTTGGCTCTCCGATAAGGAAAAACAAGCTCCTTTAATGACCGTTGTAGAGCAAATAGGTGAAGCCGATAAGTTTATCGCTTGTGCGATGGGCTTCAAAGAGTGTTCATCAGAGAAACCCTGTCCGTTACACGCTTCCGTACAGCCTTTCAGAGATAATTTTATGCGAGAACTTAGCGAGAACTCCATAGCCTCCTTTGCTCAAAAAATTGCTGATAAAACTGCTTTCTTATCACCTACGGAGTAATTAAGTGCTAGTTGCACGAGCAATTATCTATTTACAAATTTATCGTAGTATATAAACTTAAAAAATAATTATATATGGAGAACGGAAAACTCTTTAACATTTTAGGTTGGGTAGCAATGGCTGCCTCTATTAGTATGTATGTGTCATACATACCACAAATCAGTGATAACCTTGCAGGACACAAGGGGAATCCTATACAGCCTTTGGTAGCAGCAATTAACTGCTCGTTATGGGTGATATATGGCTTTTTCAAAAAACCCAAAAGAGACTATCCTATATTATTAGCGAACTTACCAGGTATTGTCTTTGGTTTATTTGCCTTTGCAACTGCTTTGTAATTAGGTTGTCACACACTTTACCAAAGTTTCTTGCCCGTGTGGCTCGAAACTTTGGCAAAGTTGAAAATACTACACTCTCCTCCCTTGTTAATTCTTAATTGTCAATTGTCAATTGAAAAGATATGTTACAACTAAACACTATTAGAGAAGAAAAAGACCGCGTGCTCATCGGTCTTAAAAAGCGCAACTTTAAAGAGTTGTCTCTCATAGACGATATTATCGCCTTAGACGAAAAACGCCGTAGCACTCAGCTTTCATTAGATGAAACACTGGCGAAATCCAACAACCTTTCTAAGGAAATAGGCAACCTCTTCAAAGCAGGTGAAACCGACAAAGCTAATACCCTTAAAGAGCAAACCGCTACCCTTAAAGAAGATATCAAAACCCTTACCGATACCCTCAACACTACCGTAGAGGAGCTTAACGATTTGCTCTACCGCGTGCCTAATATCCCTAATGAGTTGGTGCCCGAAGGTACTTCCGAAGCCGACAATGTAGTGGTATTCGAGGCGGGTACTATTCCTGATTTAGGTAAAGACGCTCTTCCTCACTGGGAACTCGCCAAGAAGTACGACCTCATCGATTTCGAGTTAGGCGTAAAGCTCACCGGTGCAGGCTTCCCTGTGTACAAAGGCAAAGGAGCAAAACTGCAACGCGCTCTCATTACCTACTTCCTCGACAAAAACACCGAGGCAGGCTATAACGAATACCAAGTGCCTCACGTAGTAAACGAAGCCTCAGGCTATGGCACCGGTCAGTTGCCCGATAAAGAAGGACAGATGTACCACGTAGGGGTAGATAACCTCTACCTTATCCCTACCGCTGAGGTGCCTGTGACTAATATTTTCCGCGACACCTTGCTCAACGAAAGCGATTTGCCTATCTGCTGTACCGCCTATACACCTTGCTTCCGTCGTGAAGCCGGTAGCTATGGCGCTCACGTACGCGGACTCAACCGCTTGCATCAGTTCGACAAGGTGGAGATTGTACGCATTGAACACCCCGACCGCTCTTATAAAGCACTCGAAGGAATGATAGAACACGTAAAAGGGATTCTCAATGAGTTGAAACTCCCTTACCATATCTTGCGCCTTTGTGGTGGCGATTTAGGCTTTACCTCAGCAATTACTTACGATTTCGAGGTATATTCCACTGCTCAAGAAAAGTGGTTAGAGATAAGCTCAGTGTCTAACTTCGAAACCTTCCAAGCAAACCGTCTTAAATTGCGTTTCAAGGACGCCGACGGTAAAAACCGCTTAGCACATACCCTCAACGGTAGTTCTCTTGCTCTCCCGCGCGTATTAGCTGGCATTTTAGAAAACTATCAAACCCCCAATGGTATTGTAGTACCCGAAGTCCTCAGAAAATACACAGGCTTCGATATTATTAATTAGTGCGAACTACATATTATACAACTTTGCCAAAGTTTCAAATTTTGGCAAAGTTTTTTATTACCTATACGTGCTACGACCTTCTAGATTATTTATTTGAAAAGATTATTTTGTATTTTAAATATTATTCATAACTTTGCCTTAAATTTACAACCGATTAAAATGAGAATCATCGCTAAGAAAGCTATAGTTGATTTTTATACATTGCATCCTGGAGCAAAAATCCCTTTAGAAGACTGGTATAAAAAAGCTATCTCCGCAGAATGGTCTTGTTTTGCAGATATTAAAAATGACTTTAACAGTGTAGATGCTGTAGGAAATGGCAGATTTGTTTTCAATATCAAAGGAAACCACTTTAGATTGGTTGTTCTTATTCTTTTTGTCCCCAAAATAGTATATATCCGTTTTATAGGCACTCATAAAGAATATGATAAAATCGAAAAAATAAATAAAGTATAACATTATGATAAAAAATGAACTACAATACAACGCTATAATGAAACGTATCGACGAGCTCTTGCAGGTTGTAAATGATGATACTCACGAAAATGACCCCGATTACATAGAGTTGATGATTCTCACTGACCTTGTTGAAGCCTATGAGGAAATACATTACCCTATAGGAAACATACACAAAACTGCTTTTATTCCTAAATCTGAAAAAGTAGAAGAAAGTTATGATAATCTAACAATCTAAATATCACTCAATGAAAGAAACTACTGTAATTACCCTCACTAAAACGCAACTTCCCTCTTGGGTAGCCGATTTTAATACCAACGGAACCCTTAAAAAACAGCACATCATCATTACTCTCCCCGAAGAGGAACACTGGTTAAAGAAAGACCTTAAACCGCTCGTCGTCTTTGCCCAGCAGCACAATCAGCAACATCACAAATCAGTGGTGGTGGTACAACGTGCCTTAGCACTCGAAGATTTTGAACTCACCCTGCATATCGCTCCTACTCTCCAAGAGGCGTACGACCTTATTGAACTCGACGAAATAGAACGCGACTTATGGAAGTAACTATCTTAGGTTGTCACAGTGCGACCCCTCGCTCCAACGCCCGTCCTTCGGCACAACTGCTCGAAATGCGCGGTCATCTGTTCCTCATCGATTGTGGAGAGGCTACCCAAATCGCCCTCCGCAATGCCAATGCTAAGTTCTCCCGCATCAAGCACATCTTCATCTCTCACCTCCACGGCGACCATTTCTACGGACTCTTCGGACTCATCTCTACTTTCCAACTCCTCGGTCGCGAAGCCGAAATGCACATCTACGGTCCTAAGGGCATCAAAGAAGCCGTCTTGCTCATCCTCAAACTCGGCGGCGCTTATACCCCTTTCCCCTTGCATTTTCACGAGCTATCTTCCAAAACCTCTGAACTTTTATACGAAGACGACAAAGTACTCGTGCGCACCATTCCGTTGCAACACCGCGTCTATACCAATGGCTTCCTATTCCAAGAAAAAGAAGGCGAACGTCGCCTAAATATCGACGCAATAGCTGAGTATCCCGAGATACAAACGTGCGACTATCAGAATATCAAAAACGGCAAAGATATAACATTAGAAAACGGCAAAACTATTGCCAATACCGAGCTCACCTTCGACCCTCACCGCCCGCAAAGCTATGCCTATTGTAGCGATACTCTTTATTTCGAAGTTTTGGCTACCGAAATACAAGGAGCAAGAGTCGTGTATCACGAATCTACCTTTTTAAAGATAAACGAAGAACTTGCCGTTAAAACAATGCACTCCACCGCCTACCAAGCAGGACTTACAGCTAAGAATGCCCACGCCGATGCCCTCATTCTGGGGCACTACTCCTCTCGCTATCCCGATGTCAATCTCTTCAAGCAGGAAGCACAAGAAGTCTTTAAGAACGTCTTTTTAGCCGAAGATGGCAAAAAGTTCATTTTCGATAATTGACAAACAGAAGAAAACATCACTACACCCCCATTATTTTGGAAAGTCCTCGACACTTTTCCCGTCACCACATTCCCCCTTCCCGTCGCTACAATTCCTCCTTCGAAGGTAGCCAGTGACAGCTGGGTATGTGTAAAGGGGGATGTTATCCCCTATTACCTATTACCTAAGACCTCACACCACCCCATTTTCTCATTTCCAAATTTGCTAATTCTCTAATTTTTCTTCCCTTTTTCCGTCTCCACATTCCCCCTTTTCCGTCGCTCTCTACTCGTCACTACACCCCCTCTCCTTGGGAGAAGTCTCCGAATAGGAGAGTATGTGAACGGGGTGAGGATTCCTTTTCTTTCGCCTCGAAACCCTGTTTTTACCGTTTTTTGTATCTCTGTATTATATTATGAGTCAATCACTTATATATCCTTTCTATACCAATCGTCCAAGATTCGTATAAGCTTCCTATAAGCTCTCTATAAGCTACCCCCACCCTCCTTACACCCTTTTTTCGCCAAAACTTCTCTCAGCTCTCTTCCGTTCTTCTCCGATATCTTCCGAATCCTCCTAATAACCCCAACCTATCGTTTTTGAGGTGCACACTTTGCCAAAGTTTCAAAATTTGCCAAAGTTGATGTTCTAAAAAGTTACCTCACAAGGCGTAGCCTTGATTTTGTTTAAATTTTGTTTGATTTCTGAGGCACAGCCTCATTCCTCTAACTCAACCTCACACCCCATTTTCTCATTTTCTAATTTCCTAATTCTCTAATTTTTAACCCTTATCGTGCTACGACTTGCTAATTTGCTAATTACGTCGTATCTTTGCACTTTATATCAAAAGTTTGTAAGGCTCCTGCCACCAAAAATGTATATCCAGCATTATAATATAGTAACCCCTTTAGGCTTCGACCTCCCTACCACCGCCCGTTTGTTACTGCGCGAACGCTCAGCTATTGCCCGTTATCCTATGTACGGACAGCTCACCGATGTTTGCCTTTCTAAGATTGGCGACGGAGCTATCGAAAACCGATTTCAGCAGGTGGTAGAACGCAATGACTTTTCACGCTTAGAAAAGCTTCTGCTCTTGGCAATAGCACCTATTTTCCATAAAATCAGAATCACCCCTCGAACCGCTCTTATCCTTTCCTCTACCAAAGGCAATATTTCAGAGCTTGCCAATGGCGATAGCGTTCCTCTGCTTTCAACTTTGGCTCAAAAAATGGCTAATGCCATAGGGGTAACCACTACTCCCATAGTCGTTTCCAACGCTTGTGTCTCAGGAGCAATGGCACTCTCGGTAGCCGATAGACTCCTAAAAGCCGATGCTTGCGATAATGCCATAGTATTAGCAGGCGATGAAATAAGCGAATTTGTGCTTTCGGGCTTTCAATCCTTTCAAGCGATGAGTGCACAACCTTGCAGACCTTATGATGCTCAACGCGATGGTATTACCTTAGGCGAGGCTACCGCGGTGGCTTATGTAACCCGTGAGGCAACAGGTGCTAAAGCACAACTTTTGGGTAGCAGTTCTATCAACGATGCCAACCATATTTCAGGACCTTCACGTACAGGCGAAGGGCTCTATTTAAGCGTCCTAAACGCTCTCGATGAGGCAAAGTTACGCCCTGAACAGATAGACCTCATCAACGCTCACGGCACCGGCACCCTTTATAACGACGAGATGGAGAGCAATGCCTTTATGCGTGCCGGACTCTTGTCACCTCCGCTAAACAGCTATAAAGGTTATTTCGGTCATACCTTAGGCACTTCAGGTTTGCTCGAAACCGTACTCACCATCGAATTTGCTCGCCATAAAATTCTCTTAAAGAGCCTAAATTATGAAACCTTAGGCGTTTCACAGCCCATCAATGTACTAAAACAAACCCAACATACAGAAGTAAAACACCTCCTAAAAACCGCCTCAGGTTTCGGCGGAAGCAACACAGCATTAGCAATAAAAGTGATTAACAATTAGATATTTCCAAAATATCATAAGAAATGTTTACAAATCACGTTAGTATATTGGCAAATTATTTATATCTTTGCAGAAAATTATGAATATTATGGGTACAGATGTTTTAGAAAAGAAAAAAAAGCAAACTACCTTAGATGTAGGTAATAAAAAAATAGGTTTTGCTCTTATAAAAGAAGAAAAAGAAGACTCACATCAAGAAGAAAACCTAACTACTCTTATAAAAGAAGCCCAAAAAGTGGGAGCCGACCTTTATAAAAAAGGGTTAATTGCTCCTTGTGACCCTATCCGATAAAATGAAAAAGGTAATTTGCGATACGAATGTAATAAGCCGTTACATTCTTAATAGTAGTGGAGAAATAACGATAACCATTGATGAAATTATAGGCATACAAAATATATGCATTACTCCTGTTATTTATATTGAATTGATGAATTGGCTCGCTTTCTATGAAGGTATCGAAAGGGCTAAGCGAATGAAGCTAAAAACAGTAATAAATAGCATTCCAGTAATTAATATCAACGATGATATTTGTAACGTCGCAATGAAACTTGTTTTCCAAAAACCTCATTCAAAAGTTGCCGACACATTGATAGGAGCTACTGCTATTTATTATGATATGAGTATCTATACCTTGAATAAGAAAGATTTTGAACTCATAGGAGCTCCCTTATATAGTATCACTTAAAATATGAAAACTTGTACGATAGAAAATAATACCATAACCCTCAACGACTCTGTGCTTTTCTCCGATAAAAGTACTTCTTTCGTCGATTTCTCAAAAAAAGCCCTCAAAGCCCTGCAAATGGATTATCCCAAGTTCTTCAAAATGGATAACCTCAGCAAGCTCGCTTTTTTAGCAGCCGAAGTCCTCTTGCGTCCGTTTTCGCAGTCGGAGAAAAATAGCGTTGCCCTTGTATTCGCCAATCGTTCTGCCAGTCTTGATACCGACCTTAAACATCAAGCTACTATCGCGAACCCACACGAATATTACCCCAGTCCCGCTGTGTTTGTTTACACCTTACCCAACATCTGTTTAGGCGAGATAAGCATACGCCACCAGCTGAAAACCGAGAACAGTTTTTTTGTATTCGATAGTTACGAGGAGGCGCAACCCTTTTTAGAGCAATACAGCAACTCGCTTTTAGCGCAAGGCAAAGCCGAAAGTGTACTAATGGCGTGGGTAGAGTTCTTAGAGGGCGATTATAGAGCCATAGCAACTTTAATAGATTAGTAAAATTAGCTAATTAGCAGATTAAAAAATGTGTAGCATCACAAACTTAGCCTAAATTTTAACTTTGGTTAAGTTATTTACAACAACAATCAGTTATTTTTCATCACGTTTATAAAGAATTTATGGATTTATACAAAGAGACTGACCATCTTATCAACATTTTAAAGCAGAAAGGACATACTGAAATAGCAACACAATTATCCGATAGTATAAGATATAGTGCTATAGAAACAGAAATATTAATGAAGATAAAGCATCATTTAAACGAGATTTTAAAAACGCCTCAAAACTATGATGAAACCATAGTTTCTTTAGCTAAAAGCATAGAGAACAGAATTACAAATGCTTTATAACCTTCATTGCACAATTTGCTAATTTTCAAATTTGCTCATTTGCTAATTCTTCACTACCTTTGCCGTTGTATAACTTTAAAAGTAAAAAATAATGAATACCATAATATTAAAAAATCAATTAGATTTTCAGCAGTACCAATTAGCAGTAAAAGCTTTGGCTGATATGGGAATAGAGGTTGCTGAACCTGAAGATTCCTTTGAAATTACGGAAGAAGATATCCGCAGTATAGAGCGTGCACGCGAAGATATCAAACACGGGAGAGTGCACAGTAATGAGGAGGTTTTTAATGAAGCAAGAGCATATTATGAAAGTTTTTTGGACAGAAGAAGCTAAAATTGAATTTAAACAGACTCTGATGTATTGGACAATTCATAATATGTCGGATTCTTATTCTAAAAAGATTGATGTAGAGACGCTTAAATTAGTAAAAGAAATTACTACATCTCCTTATTTTTTAGCTAATTATGTAGAACCTATAGATGCTTATAAAAGAGTTTTCTTTAAAAGTAGATTTATTTTGTATTACCAAGTAGATGAGGAAAACGATACAATCTATATTTTGCACTTCCGCAGCAGCTCTCAAAAACCCTTGTAATCTCTAAACTGAAAACCAGCCTTTAAACCCTTGTTAGTTGAGATTAATTTTATACATTTGCACCGTAAAAACTTAAAAAATTACATTCAATGAAAAAATTTTTATTACTCTTTTCAGTTTTTGCTCTTTTTGCTTGTAAAAAAGATAGCGACGACTCAATTCCAGCTTCTGATTATGAACTGAGTGCAGACGGACTTACTTTAGTGAAGTGGAAAAATGAGAATACTTCCGTTCTTGATATGCAAGCCGATGGCACCCTTAGCAAGGTAAAAATTATTGGTGAAAAAGCTTTTTATGCTCATAAAAAGTTAGGCACTATCACTTTACCTAATGGTTTAACAAATATTGGCAAAGAGGCTTTTTATGCGACTAAAATCAATAGTATCACCATTCCTGCGGGAGTACAAGTGATAGGAAAAGGAGCATTTATGGGATCTCTTCTTACTACTGTTCAGTTTTCAGAAGGACTTATTACTATTGATGAGAACGCTTTCAGTTCGTGTCAGATTCCAACTCTCAAATTCCCTGAAAGTCTACAAGCTATTGGTAGAGATGCTTTTCGTTATAACGATGCAATCGTTTCGGTTACTTTTCCTAAAAATATACAAAACATAGGAGTTTGTGCTTTCTATTCTTGTAGTAAACTCACTTCGGCTACTTTTAAAGGAGCTAATCCACCACGAACAAGTTTCCCTATCTTCAATAATGTAACCAACAAAATAGCACATATCTATGTGCCTAAAGGAAGACTCAGTGTTTATAAAAGTGATACTGAATTAAATTTCCAGAATCACTACGACAATGAGATTTCTGAAGAACCCTAAAATAGTTTTTTAGAACAAACTTTAAAGTAGAGATGAGTGATTTGTCTCTACTTTTTTTGTCGCTCAATCGGCTAATTTCCGAAATTTGCTAATTTGCTAATTCTTCACTATCTTTGCCCCCTGATAATAACTTTTTATAATGGACGCACTTATTTTAGAACTCAAGAACAAGATTATTGAAGTACTCAACTTAGAAGAAGTAACCCCCGAGGATATTGATGAAAACGAGCCCCTTTTTGGCACTGGCTTAGCCCTCGACTCTATCGATGCTCTCGAACTTATCGTACTACTCGACAAGAATTACGGTATCCGCTTAGACGACCCTAAAAAAGGAAAAGAAATCTTCCAATCGGTGAAAACAATGGCTGATTACATCACCGCTCACCGCACCAAATAGCGATGCCGAAAAAAGTAGTCATTACGGGAATGGGTATCAACTCTTCGATAGGTAACACTGTCGGAGAGCATTTTTATGCCCTTACCCATCGCCAAGCAGGTATCAGCAGGATTGAAAATGTAGAAACCATTCACGCCGACCACATCAAGGTAGGCGAAATCAAACGCACGAACACTGAGTTTGTTACTGCTTTGCGATTACCCGAAGTGAACGCCTATTCACGCACCTCTCTCTTGGGGATTATCGCCTTGCAGGAAGCCATTGCCAATGCCGGTCTTACCTCTTCAGCCCTCACTCACTGCGGACTCATTATGGCTTCCACGGTGGGGGGTATGGATATGACCGAAAACTATTTTTTCCGCTATGGCGATGACGAACCCCTGCGACGCTATATCACTACTCACAACATAGGCGAGGTAACTCACCAAATCGCCGATTATGTAGGCATAAAAGGCGTTGTAACCAGCGTGAGTACTGCCTGCTCTTCTTCCGCAAATGCTATAATAACGGCTATCAACCTGCTACGCACTGGCAGAGCTAATTGCCTCATTGCCGGTGGCGCTGATGCCCTCTCTAAATTCACTATCAACGGCTTTAACACTTTGATGATTCTCTCGGATACCGACTGCACTCCTTTCGACCAACATCGCAAGGGATTAAACTTAGGGGAAGCAGGTGCTTTTTTGGTATTAGAAACTGAAGAAAATGCCCTACAACGCGGGGCTACTATATTAGCAGAAATCAAAGGGTGGGGCAATGCCAATGATGCTTATCACCAAACAGCCTCCTCCGCCGATGGTGAAGGTGCGTTTTTAGCAATGCAAAAAGCCCTACAAGTAGCAGGATTAACCCCCGCAGATATCGATTATATCAATGCACACGGCACAGCTACCGTAAACAACGATCTCTCCGAAAGTCGCGCCTTAATGCGTATCTTTGGCGAGCACGTCCCCGATTTTAGTTCTACCAAAGCCTTTACGGGGCATACTTTGGCAGTAGCTTCGGCAGTAGAAGCGGTATTTAGTGTATTAGCCTTACAACACGGGGTAGTATTCCCTAACCTCAACTTCAGCACTCCAATGGAAGAAGTGCCTATCCGCCCACAAACTGAACTGAAATACAAACCTATACAGCACGTGCTTTCTAACTCCTTTGGCTTTGGAGGCAATTGCTCTACTTTAATTTTAGGAAATAGAGGATAGGGATTAGGGGATAGACCCCCCAACTCACTTACTCGGCAATTGCCAACAACCTCGAAAGGGGACTATCCAAAAAAGAAATGGTTATGTAGGTTATATGCTAAAATAGTTGCACACTGAAAACAATAAAATATAACTAAATAAAGAAAAGCAATAGTTTGGCACAGTGATTGTTTTTAGTTTTTTACTCAGATGAAAAGTTAAACTTTATCAATTATTTGGTTGTTAGATTCTTATTATATAGATTTGTACTCTAATCTTAAAAATAATCATATTATGAAACAGGCTCTTAAAAACAACTTGATAGTCGTATCGCTTTACATTTTAGCGGGATTTATCTTTAATGGATACCTACCTTATATGCTAATTGTATTCCTGATACTATCGGCAACGGTTTCTTACTTTTTGTTCAGAAGAAAAAGTAAAGAAGAAACACGCAAGGGGTTATTACTTATGCACGCTCCTTTTCTATTAATTTTAATGGTAGCTGCTTTATTTCTCAACAATATAAGGGTAGTACTTCCTTATTTGCTTTTCGTACCTGCTGTTGTATATTTGGTGTATTGTGCTATATTTTCAGAAAGAAAAGTGCTGTTTTTTGCAGGGATTATAGCCTTATCTGTTATTAGTGTCGCTACCTACAACGAAATTTCAGGGACAAATGAAATATTTGATGTAAGCTACTACTCGAGATTCATTACACAAAAATAAAATTAAGAAAAACCCGATTTTAGGTAATAAAATCGGGTTTTTCTATTGCTTTTTATAAGGGGAGGAAATAGATATTCTTCACTTTTTCCAACTATCTATATCTCTTATCTCTTACCTATGTTACAATTATTCTATCATTCTTCATTAGAAGCGGGTACTGATGAGGCGGGGCGCGGTTGTTTGGCGGGTCCCGTAACAGCAGCAGCTGTGATATTGCCCTCCGACTTCAAAAACGACCTTCTCACCGACTCTAAACAACTCACCGAAAAACAGCGCAACCTCCTGCGACCTATCATCGAGCGCGAGGCAGTAGCGTATGCTGTATGTCACGTACTCCCTGCCGAAATAGACGAGCTGAATATTCTTCGCGCTTCTATCACGGCTATGCACCGCGCTATTGCTCAGCTCTCCCCTACCCCCGAATTTATTGCAGTAGACGGCAATAAGTTTGTGCCTTACCAGAAAATACCTTATGCTTGTGTGGTGAAAGGCGACGGCAAAATACAAACCATCGCAGCAGCTTCGATACTTGCAAAAACCTACCGCGATGCCTATATGGAAGATCTTGCCCAGCAATTCCCTGAGTACCATTGGCAGCAAAACAAAGGATATCCCACCCCCGAACACCGCAAAGCTATTGCTGAGTACGGCGCTACCAAGCACCACCGCAAAACATTTCAGTTACTACCCGTGGAGCAGTTGAGTTTATTCTAATAAAAATCCCTACAAAAGTTTACTTTCTTTTGTAGGGATTTTCTTATGTTATTACATTTTATGTATCCAGAATTCGGGGTTGAGGCGGGTAGTGTTTTTATATATAAAGAACTTCATTTCAGTCTTGCCATTGCTATCGGTGAAGATTTTGCCAAGAGGCTCTTTGGCTTTTACCTTATCTCCTTTCTTTACATACACATCAGTGAGATTGTAATAAATAGTGATGTAGTTACCGTGTCGCACTTGCACTACTTTGTTACTTCCTGGTATCGATTGTATGGCTGATACTTCGCCTTCAAACACACAACGGGCTTCTGAACCTTTTTCAGTAGCAATGGTTACCCCATTATTGTAATGTTGCAACTCAGGATATACAGGGTCGTAATACACCCCAAAACCTTGCGATTTGTAGCCCTTTGCCACTGGCCAAATAAGATTACCCTTGTTGGCTTCGAAGCTATCGGCTACTTTACGCGATTCGGGAGTAAGTACAAAAATAATTTCAGTATTAGAACCTGAGGAAGGGGAAGAAGTAGTTTTAGGAGCATTTTTTCCTCTGTTTAAAGCAGCTAAACGCTCTTTCTCACGTTTATTTGCCTCTATAATAGCTAAACGAATCAGGCGCTGTATTTCGCGGTCGATAGCGTTAGCTTGTTTTTGTTTTTCGCGTATCTGCGCTTCGTAGTTGCGCTCTGCGGCACGGATATTGGTAGCCAACACTTCCAACTCCTTTTTCTCCGTCTCCAAAGTAGCTTGCTCTTGGCGTTGCTCTTCCAATACTTGGTTTTTAGTATTGCGTTGGGCTACCAAAGTATTGTTGATAGTCTTTATTTTATCAGTCTTTTCTCGTATGAGGCTCACCTGCTCTTTGCGATAGTTGGCATACTGTTTCATATAAGCCAATCGCTTGTAGGCTTGCGAAAAACTTTCGGAAGAGAGCAAAAACAGCAATCGGTTTTGTGCCGACTTACTTTTGAACGACTGTTTGATAATCTTAGCGTATTCTCCTTTGTGGTATTCCAATT
This sequence comes from Capnocytophaga sp. oral taxon 335 str. F0486, assembly GCF_000277665.1. Taxonomy (NCBI): domain Bacteria; kingdom Pseudomonadati; phylum Bacteroidota; class Flavobacteriia; order Flavobacteriales; family Flavobacteriaceae; genus Capnocytophaga; species Capnocytophaga sp. oral taxon 335. Next base: position 17,828 of record NZ_AKFR01000006.1, read on the forward strand.
CTTTTTTAAGGGTACGCAGTTGTTCCTCATTGTCAGCTATTTCTTTAGAAAGTAAATTCGCCTGTTGCTGATTGATTTGTATTAGGCGTGTGCGCGCTAATATCTTCTCATTAGCAACTTCTATCTGCTGAATGGTAGTTTTGTGTTGCTGACTTTGTTGTTGGCGTAAAGCGGACATCTGCTTGATTTGTTCGAGCAGAGCCTTCTTGCGTTGTTCTAATTCTTTTTGCTTAGTTTGCGCTGTAAGGAGTAGCGGGAAGCAAAGCAAAAGCAGTGTGATTTTTAAAGTAAACTTCATCTTTTACCTGTTACTTATTACCTGTTACCTCTTTCATTCCCGATGGGATTTTAAAGGGGAAGGATAGTTTTTTATCTAAATCCAATCCTTTGAACTCTAAAATGATTTGGGTGCTATTCTCTCCCTCGCTGGCAACTATCTTAATGGTGTGAGGTAATAAGAGTTCCCCCACTTGCTGATAGCTGTAAGTTGCTATTGCCTTTTGGTTTGCTCCCAAGTGATTTACTTCGGTAACCTCCACACGGTAATTATCAGGTAGGAAGCGGTAAATCACTTCTACGGGCGACTCGCCGGTGACTTCAATATTATAGCGGTTGTTGTCCTCAGGGAGGAGCTTGATAAAACCTTCGCTTTTAAAGTTGAGACTGTAAAGCGCATTGCCTAATAATAGGTTCTGTAATTCGTTAAAACCTACATCAATGCCTAACAGTTTGCTGATATAGCTAAAATCACCGCTGAAAAAAGAACTGTCTAAACGGTTATAATATTCGGCTTTTTCAGGGGTGATGAGTGCTTTGGCTACTCCCAAAGGAGCGGATACCCATATTGTTTTGTCTTTCTCCATACGGAAAGATAGAGGCAAACTCTGCTCATTCTTACCGTCTTTATAAGTTACTTGCAGGTTAGCGCTAAGTGTTTTAAAAGCAGGGAACGATTTTAGGTGGCGGTTGATAATTTCTTTGGCTTGTTTATCAACGCTTGTTCTACCAGCGGGGGTTACCACTGCTTGTTTGGTTTTACAGCTCACCAATAGCAAGGCTGTAAGGATTAAGATGATTTTTTTCATAATGTTCTAATAAGATTTTCAACTTTGCCAAAGGTGCGAGCCGCACAGGCAAGAACTTTGGCAAAGTTTGAGATGGTGTTTAGCTTCTATTCATTTACTAAGGCTAAGGCGCGCTGTTTCTTCGTTTTTGAAGTACTTCGCTCCCTCACTTTGCGAGCTTGTTCTCTTGCTTCCTCTAAGGTAACGGGAGGCTGCTTGGATAGTATCTCCATAGCTAACTTTGCCCGTTCCGCAAATGATAGTTTGTAACTCATATTTCAATTCGTAATTTGTCATTTATAATCTGCTAATTACCTCCGGTGCTTCCGAAGCCTCCGGTACCTCTTTCAGTTTGTGAAAGCTCGGTTACAGTTTCAAAAGTGGCTTTCTCATACTTGGCAAATACCATTTGGGCAATACGGTCGCTGTGGGCAATGGTAAAGGGTTCATTGGATAGGTTTACGATAGGAACTTTTACCTCGCCACGATAATCACAATCGATAGTACCTGGGCTATTGATTACTGTAATGCCGTGCTTGATTGCCATACCGCTACGCGGACGCACTTGTGCTTCATAACCTTCGGGTATTTCTAAGAATAAGCCGGTAGGCACGAGGGTGCGCTCTAAGGGTTGTAAGGTGATGCTACTGTTAGGCAAATTAGCTCTTAGGTCTACGCCTGCGGCTCCTTCGGTTTGATATGAAGGGAGCTCGTTATTTGATAGGTTTTTTATCTTTACTGTCATTTTTTAGTGGGTTTCAACTTTGGCAAAGTTTACGGTGTTTATTACTAATTACTTGTTGCGCCACAATTCTTGGGGTGTATTCATTCTTGATGTTTTCTTTTATTATTGGGTGCAAAGATACGACGTAATTAGCAAATTAGCAAGTCGTAGTAGGATAAGGGTTAAAAATTAGATAATTAGGAAATTAGAAAATGAGAGAATGGGTAGTGATAAAAATGGTTTTTTGATAGATATGACTTGTCGGACAAATCGGACTGGTTAGGAATTTCGGGAGGAAACGGAAATTTTCAAAAGGAGACTAAGAGGTCTTTTGATGAAAAAAGGGTGTAAGGAGGGTGGGGGTAGCTTATAGAGAGCTTATAGGAAGCTTATACGAATCTTGGACGATTGGTATAGGAAGGGTATATAAGTGGTTGGCTCATAGTATAATACAGCGATGCAAAAAATGGTAAAAACGGAGTTTCGAGGCGAAAGAAAAGAGAAGAGATGCTAGGACTTAGGCCTTAGGCAATAGGGGGAGTATGATGGAAAGGAGAAAGAAATGACGAATGACGAGAGACGAATGACGAAGGAAATGTGATGAAAATCTTTTGCTGGCTATCTTCAAAGGGGCAATTAGAGACGGGAAAAATTGTTTGATGGGGCGGATAGGGGAGGGGGATATTTATGGAATGGACTTTTTGTTATCGGGGGAAGATAGCGCTTAGGGGAGGGTTGCTTGCTGATTATTGAAAAGAATAAGATGTTTAACTTGCAGAAAGACAACAAACCGGCGGAGAAAAGTTACTTTTGTAACTTAATTGTAATAGTAGTTTCTTGTTAGTTCAGAAATAATTATTACTTTTGTCACTTGTAATTTGTTATACAGGATATGCCATTAGCTTTATTCAATTCTATTACTTCGTGGTTTTTAAAACGCCGTATTGACCAAATACAAGAGTTTGTAGAGCACCCACATAAGGTGCAAGAACGTGTGCTTTTGGAGCTTCTCGATGCTGCCAAAGACACCGAACTCGGCAAACTATATAACTTTGCTGAGGTGAAAAACTATGAGCAATTCAGTAGAAATACACCATTAGTTTCTTATGAAGCCTTTGAGCCTTACGTAGAAAGGGCAAGACGAGGGGAGCGGAATGTGTTTTGGCATACGCCGATAAAATGGTTTGCCAAGAGCAGTGGGACTACTAACGCTAAGAGTAAGTTTATTCCGGTAAGTGAGGAGGCACTGCAACTGTGTCATTACAAATCGGGGAAGGATATGCTGTGCTTATACCTAAATAACAACGAGGATTCGAATCTGTTTAAAGGCAAGAGTTTGCGACTGGGGGGGAGCAAGCAACTGTATGAACAAAACGGTACTTATTTTGGGGATTTATCGGCGATTTTGATTGAAAACCTGCCTTTTTGGGCAGAATGGAGTTGTACCCCCAGCAACAAGGTATCGCTGATGAGTGAATGGGAGAGTAAGTTACAAGCGATTATCAAAGAGGCGAAAACAGAGAATGTGACTAGTATTGCGGGGGTTCCTTCCTGGATGTTAGTGCTTTTAAATAGGATTTTAGAAGAAACCAAAAAGGAACATCTTTTGGAGTTGTGGCCCAACTTAGAAGTATACTTTCACGGGGGAGTGAGCTTTATACCGTATCGCGAACAGTATAAGCATATTATTCCTTCGGATAGTTTTCGTTATTACGAAATATACAACGCCTCCGAAGGGTTCTTTGCGATTCAAGACCGCAACAATTCGGACGAAATGTTGCTAATGCTCGACTACGGGATTTTCTATGAGTTTATACCGATGGAGACTTTTGGTACTGCGGAGCAAAAGGCAATTCCGCTGAGTGAGGTGGAAATAGGGAAGAACTATGCGATGGTGATTACTACCAATGCCGGTTTGTGGCGCTATATGATAGGAGATACGGTAAGGTTTACTTCGGTAGTGCCTTATCGGATTAAGATTACGGGTCGTACCAAGCACTTTATTAATGTATTTGGAGAAGAGCTCATCGTAGAGAATGCGGAGCGCGCCTTAGAAAAGGCTTGTGAGCAGACTAATAGTCACTTGATAGACTACACGGTTGCGCCTATATTTATGCAAGACAAGCTGAAAGGAGGGCACGAATGGGTAATAGAGTTTGATGCACCTCCTGAGAGTTTGGAGCAATTTACCGAGATATTAGACCGCGAACTGCAAAAACTTAACTCGGATTACGAAGCTAAACGCTACAACAATATGACGCTGAATATGCCCAAAGTGCACAAGGCTCGCACGGGACTTTTTCACGACTGGCTCAAACACAAGGATAAGCTTGGCGGGCAAAACAAAGTACCCCGACTCTCGAACAGCAGGGAGTACGTGGAGGAGTTATTAAATTTATGATGAAATTAAAAATAGAAAGGCTACCCAATTGGGTAGCCTTTCTTATTTGCTATAACTTTAAATTATCTTCTTCTTTTGCGAATGAAGATGATGAGACCGACGAAAGCGAGGAGCACTATTCCACCTATCCAAAGGGCGCTGAGTGATACTTTTTCTTGAGGACTTCCGGCAGTGGTTTCTTCTTTTTTGAGGACTTTAGCGTCTTGGGTATTGGCTTGTGCCTGACTGCCTTGGTGCGATTGAGCGAGCTGTTGCTGATACGCTTGGGCATTGGCAGGTGAAGCCTTTTTGCTGATATAATCCTGCAACTTCTTATTTTCGGAGGAGAATTGAGAAGAGCTTACACCGAATTGCTTGGTGAGGTCGGTATGGATATCGGCGAGTTTACTGATTTGAGCATCGGAGGCTTTCCACATACCTTTGCGGGTGGCTTCGAGCATTACAGCAGTTACCTCTTGCAAGGCTGCTACGTTTTCTTTCTTTATAAAATCGGTGATGCCCAGGTGGTGTTTATCTTCTATATAAGTGTTGTATACCTCATTCCACATTGCATCGTCGATGAGTTCGGGGCGAGTAGCTTCCCAACCGTGCATATTAGTAACGATTTCGGCTATTTGCCCGGCACTTGAAGCCTTACCCTTCATCATTTCTTTGATGTATTTAGGATTGAATATTGTACTGCGAGCTTCGACCCCTACGGCTTCTTTGAGTTCTTGCACGTGCATATTCTTATGGTTGCGATAATCGGCGAGGTAGGCATCGGGGTCTTTGCCGTTTACTTCTTTGATAGCGGCATTCATACCCCCCATAAACTCGTAGACGTGGTCGAGGCTAAGCGCTCCCCAAGTGTTGTTTTGGCGAGGCTGAATGAGCACATCGGCGTTCTTGATGGCGGCGCGAAACATACCTTCTTGGAACTTGCTCCAATTGTCTTTACTGCCGTAGAAAGCGCCCATATTATGCATATAAACCTCAGCGATATCCTTTTGAGTTTCCCACTTATCGCCGGAATTAATCAACTCCTTAGTGCCTGTATCATAACGACCTTGCAAGCCACCAAAGATACGTTCGGTAGAAAGTTCGCGAGCTTCTTTGGGCGATACTCCAGCTTCTACCAATTGTTTTTCGATATCTACACTACCTGCACTCACTTCATTGGCATACGCTTCTTCGGGAAGAGCTGATACCATTTGAATGGCTTTGGTAAGCAAGAACAAACGAGAAGCTGCTAAATCGCGGAACTGACCTGAGGTTTGAATCACCACATCGATACGAGGGCGACCCAACTCTTCAGAGGGAATGACGCGCACATCGCCTACACGACCAAAGCTATCCCATACGGGTTCAACACCTAACATATACAAGGCTTGGGCAATAGATACACCTTCGGTTTCTATAAATTCAGAACTCCAAAAAGTATAGGCTATCTTCTTGGGATATTCGTGGTGTTTGGTTTGGTATTCACTAATTACATTTTGGGCTAAAGCCACACCTCTATCCCACGCGAGTTTAGACGGTGTACTTTCGGCATTCACCCCATAGAGGTTATGACCAGTAGGTACACCTTTAGGATTGGCTACTGCATCACCTCCTGAGGAAGGAGGGGTGTAACCACCATTTAGAGCATTGAAGAAAGCCTTTTCTTCTAAACGTGGACTGTTTTGCAAGGCGTCTTTATAGAGTGCTACATTGGTAATGGTTCTTTCGATATCTACCAAGGCACGTGCATAATCAATCTTAGCTTTTTGAGCGTTGAGAGTAGCCAGCTCTTCCTTAGTAAGAGGCTTGCGGTTTTCTTTTTTGGCAGGAGCTTTGATTTTGGTAGGACGACCTACGGCATCAGGTTTTTTAGCAGTAGCCGAAGCTGTGGCTGTTGTGTGAGTAGCAGTAGTGGTTGCTGAAGCTGTAGCTTGTTTTTTCATCTGCTGTTGTAAGAAATAAGGCATACCACTTCCTTCTTCTTTAGCCATTGTAGCTTTAGCTTTTTGCAAATCGTCAGCAGAGATATGAGCATAGTTGCAAATCAGTTCAGTAGTAACTGGTTTGCCTGCGAGTATTTGGTTTACTAAGCTCTTAGCAGGGTTTAAATAATGAGTTGTGAAAAAGGCTTTGCGTTTAAGGTCGGCTTCGGTGACTTTACCGTGGTACTTATCTAAGGTAGCCAAACTGTACGCAATAGGGTCGGCACTCATAGCCAAGACGGTAGAATTAATTTTATCAGGAGTATAAGGGACTCCCATTACGTAGTATTCGCCATTAATCTTTTCGGTGGCAATCTCTTCGGCGAAGTTAGCAAGACGGTCGATTTCGGCTTCGGTATACGGTTTGGAGAGGATACTATCCAAACGCAAATCACGATGTAAGCCCATTGTTACAGCTAACTTTTTGATGTGTAACCCAATGGTTTGTTTATCGATAGGGTTCTTTGCTTTCTGATAAGAAAGAATGGTGTTCTCTAAATTATTGAAGGTATTGCGCATATCGCTTTCGGTGAAAGCAGGGGTAAGATAAGACACAATACTGCCGTACGAACGGCGTTTTGCCATCATCGCTTCGCCTATATTTCCGATAGTATAATAGTAGAAATGTGGTACGGTACCCACACAGATATCTGCCCAATCGTAATCGGAGAGGGCTACTTGTTTATTAGGGGTGAACTCCAATGAGCCGTGCGTACCGAAGTGAATGAGCGCGTCGGCTTTTAAGCCGTTTTGTACCCAAAGATATGCCCCCATATAGGCATAAGGAGGGATTTCTTTTACGCCGTGCAACACTTTAAAATCATCATCAGTACTAATGGCGGCAGGAGGTTGAGGTAGAATGGTGATATTACCGAAAGTGAGTTGGGCTACTGCCAGATAATTTTTACCGTCCTTAGAAGTATTGAGGTAAGTGCCCGGTACAGTGCCGTTCTTTTCGATTACTTGTTTATAGAGTTTTTCGGGTAAAGTTTTTTTGAGCCAAGCATCTAATTCGTGAGCTTCTACCAAAGCAGGTGCACCTGTACTGATAAACTTTTCGATATCGCCTTTGGCATTGGCTCTATAAGTATTGGCGTGCGTGAGCAGTAGCTGGTTGAATTCGGCTTGTGTAGCGGGGAGCGTTCCTACGTTATAACCTTCGTTTTTGAGTTGATGTAAAAAGCGGAATAGTGAAGGTTCGACCTCCAACCCTTGAGCGGCAGCGGGTGTAAGCCCCACACCTTTGAAGTAAACAATCGCCAACTTCTTGTCGGCATTAGGTTTATGTTTTAAATCGGTGAAGTTATGAATGATTTTGGCGAACTTACGGGCGCGGTTCTCGATAGTATTGAGGAAGTAATAACCTTGTTTGTTTTGTTCTTGGGCAATCACTACATAAGGATAGAGCGCCCCGTCTAACTCGGGCATTACAATGGTTTGCCCCATAAAGCCGCCCGACATACCCATAGGGTCTTTTTCCCAATCGTCTTTCATTGCTAAGACCGATAGTCCCGTGAAGAGAGGTACGTTGTGCTCCTTAGCCCAATTGATAAACAGTTCGGGTTGCCCCATCATCATTTGTCCGTGAGGAAAATAGACAATAGCATCGGGATTGATTTCGGTAAGGAAGTCGATGCGTTTTTCTTGAGCGGTGAAAGGATAGACGTTCATACCCTCGTTCTGCAAGGCGGTTATTACCCCATTGAGGTGTTCTTTATTTCCGCCAAAAGGCTCGTGTAAGCCTGCTACTATGGCGATACGAGGAGCACCTTCTTTATAGAAATTATTCTTCTGAATATACTCTTGATATTCTTTAAGGGAGCTGAAAGAGCGCTCGTCGTCTAAATGAAAGTAGACGTTTTCTTTGCGTTCGATAGGAGGTGCGGGTTCGGTAGCAAACCATTTCTTGTCGATATATTTGCGGACATAACGAACGAGGTTTTGGTAGTTTGCTTTATTGCCACTCATCAGATAGTCGCCTACGTGTTTGAGTTCGGTTTCGTTGAGGCTACTGATATCGTTATCGGGATTGGTAACGGCGAAACTGTGAAAAGGCACGCGGTTAGCAGCATCGATGAGTTGATTGCGCTGTTCGTCGCTAATTTTCAGTCCCATTGCCCATACGAGGACGAAGTCGTAGTTTTTGAGTTTATCGAGTTGGTCGAGGGGGACTTCTTCGATTTTGATAAACTTATCGGAATTAGAAAGGGCGATATTGGACGCCTGATAGCTGATGAAGTTCACCAATGCGATACGGGTGGGGGCGATGTATTTTCGCCATACGAAATAACCTGCTATTACTATAAGGAGCAGGGCAATGATGGATAGAATCTTTTTTTTCATCTTATTGGTTGTAGGTCGTAGCACGACAACAGATTGTTTTATAAATTAGACAAAAAGGTTTGATGTGAACAGGTGAGGCTGTGCCTCAGAAATTAAGCAAAATCAAGGTAATGCTTTGTAAAATGTTTGTTTTTAACGTGAGTTCGATGTAAGAAAAGTGTAGCTTACGCTACAGAAATCTTACAAATCTTTAAAAAAAATCGAGCAAATGAACAGCTTCGCTGTTTTTAAGTCTCGCACAGAATACACGGATAGTCTTTCAATTGACAATTGTGATGTGTACCGATGGGCAACTTAATTGATAGATAGGTTAACATTAATGTAATGAAAACTTGGGTGCAAAGATAAGAAAATTATTTTGAATAATAATAAATAGTAAAAAAAGGTATTAGGTCATAGGCCTTAGGCACTAGGAATGGCGACGCAAAAGCTATGAGTGGAAAATTAGAGAATGAGGAAATTAGGAAATTAGAAAATGAGAGAATTAGAGAATGAGAAAATGAGGGGTGAGCTACAAGAAAAGCACAAGCGGAGGTATTGTCAGTTTATTCAACTTTGGCAAAGTTTTAAACTTTGCCAAAGTTTGAGATGAAAAAGCGATGTGTTAGGACTGTTAGGAGCTTTCGGAAGAAAACGGAGAAGTTCGGAAGAAGGAAGGGAGGAGTTTTGGTGAAAAAAGGGTGTAAGAAGGGTGGGGGTAGCTTATAGAGAGCTTATAGGAAGCTTATACGAATCTTGGACGATTGGTATAGGAAGGGTGTATAAATGGTTGAATGATAGCATAATACAACGATGCAAAAAATGGTAAAAACGGGGTTTCGTGGCGAAAGAAAGAGAATCCTCACCCCGTCCCTCTCCCAAGGAGAGGGAGAATGTTGGGACGGAAAAGGGGAAGGTAATGTGGTGAAAATATTTTTCTTTACACATACTCCGCTCTCGCGAGGCACATACAAAGCTATTGCTGGCTATTTTCAAAGGGGAAATGTAGGGACGGAAAAGGGGAAGAAATGACGAATGACGAGTGACGAATGACGAAGGTGGACTTCCATTCAAAGGGAGGTGTGTGGTGATGGGAAATATAGTTAAACCGAAGTTGGGGTATAATAAAAAAGCACTTACAAATGTTTGTAAGTGCTTTTGTTTTGAGGGTGGTCCCAGTTGGGCTCGAACCAACGACCCTCTGATTATGAGTCAGATGCTCTAACCAACTGAGCTATGAGACCTGTCTGTTTTTAATTAAGACGGTGCAAAAGTAGTATTTAAAAATGAATTGACCAAATTTATAGGGAATTTTTTCGAGAAAAAGGGTAAAAATAAGTGATGAAGGCTTTGGCTATTTGAAGAGAATGTTTTATTTTTGCGCTGTAAAAACAATTCATTACATTGGTAAAACTGAATTATGAAAAGAGTTATTACTTCGCTATTCGTAGCTTTTATTACGCTTTCGGCGTTAGCTCAAGACCGTAAACTGACGGTTGCCGAAGCGGTTTTTCACGCGGTACAAGACCCTTCTTCTGAAATGGGATACCGCTTGCTCTCTCCTGAAACTTTGGATAATTTGCAGTGGATTGAGGGCACTGACCTGTATCTGTACAGTAAAGGTGATACGTATGAGATTTTCAACCCCAAAGGTGAAAAAGTGGGCGCTATTGGCAGTGAGCTCACAATGGGGTTTGAGTGGTTGCAAAGCTACTTGCGAAACAGCGGTTTGTTGCCTCCTATCACCTATATCGGTAAAGAGGAAATGGTTTTAAAAGTGGATAATACTTATTACCGTTACAATTACGAGCGCAAGAATGTGCTCAGTAGTATCACACTACCCAAAGGGGCTGAAAACGCTGAATACAATCCTCTTACAAAATCAGTGGCATATACCTTAGATAATAATTTGTATTTGGCTACTGAAAAGAATGAAAAACAAGCGGTCACTGCTTTTACTGATGCGAATATTGTAGCGGGTAAATCGATTCACCGCAACGAATTTGGCATTAATAAAGGTATATTCTTTTCGCCTAAGGGCAATTATTTAGCTTTCTATCAGAAAAATGAAAGCAAGGTGGCTGATTACCCTTTGGTGGATATTACCACCACTCCTGCTACCTTAAAAGCGATTAAATACCCGATGGCAGGTCAGCCGAGCGAGCAGGCAGCAGTAGGGATTTACGATTTCCAAAGCGGGAAGGTTTCTTATTTAGACATCAACACTACCGATGAACACTTTCTCACGAATTTGGCTTGGAGCCCTGATGAGCGATATATCCTTTTGGCGGAAGTAAACAGAGCGCAAAACCACTTTGCCTTAAACCGTTACGACGCACGTACGGGCAAAAAGGTAAATACAATTTTTGAAGAGCGCAACGATAAATGGGTAGAGCCCGAAAAGCCAGCTGTATTCTTACCGAACAACGCAAATGAGTTTTTATGGCTAAGCGAGCGCGATGGTTTCACAAATGTATACCATTACAATGTGAATGGCAAACTCATTAAGCAAGTTAGCAATTTCCGTTGGGTAGTGCAAGATATTTTAGGCTTCGACGCACAAGGGAAATACGTATTTATCACCGGTACAGGTGCTGACCCACGTGAGCAACATTGCTTTAAGATAGAGCTTAAAAACCCTAAAAAGGTGAGTGCTCTTACTCCCGAAGCAGGAACTCATAACGTACAGCTGAGCAGTGACGGAAAATATCTTTTGGATAGCTATAGCAGTATCAGCGTTCCACAAAATATAAACCTTGTAAGTACGGATAAAGGCAGTAGACAGCGTTTGCTTACGGCTAAGAATCCGCTGGAAGGTATTGCGGTAGGTACCACTGAGTTTGTAACGCTGAAAGCCGAAGACGGTACGCCTCTTTACGGTAAATTGCACAAACCTAAGACTTTTGACCCTAACAAAAAGTACCCTGTGCTGATTTATGTATATGGAGGACCACACGCCCAACAGGTGAAAAACGAATGGTTGGCAGATACTTACTTGTGGTTACACGCTTTTGTAGAAAACGAACAGTATATTGTGTTTACCTTAGACAACCGCGGTAGTGAAAACAGAGGTTTTGCTTTTGAGAGCGTAATCCACCGTCGTTTGGGAGAAATAGAGGTAAAAGACCAGCTTAAAGGGGTGGATTATTTGAAGAGTCTGCCTTATGTAGATGGCAATAGGATAGCAGTACACGGCTGGAGTTTTGGAGGATTTATGGCTTCGAGCTTGCTCACTCGTCACCCTGAAATATTCAGAACTGCTGTGGCAGGAGGGGCTGTAACCGATTGGAAGTATTACGAAGTGATGTATGGCGAGCGCTATATGGACACCCCACAAGAAAACCCAGAGGGTTACGAGAATAGCCGAGTGGGCAAATACCTCACGAATTTGAAGCGCCCACTACTATTTATTCACGGCAGTGTAGACGATGTAGTAGTGCCTCAGCACCTGATGAGTATTACACGTGAGTCTATCAAGAAAAACGACTTTATAGAGTTATTTATCTACCCGATGCACGCACACGGTGTACGGGGTACTGACCATATCAATCTTACAGAAAGAATTATTGATTATGTGAAGAAACACAATCAGTAGTTATCAGAGAATAAGCGAAGGGCTGTCGGCAATGCCGACAGCCCTTCGTTGTTTTTTAATGCTCTTTAAGAGTTAGCTATAAGTCTTTCTAAAGCCATTCCTCTTGAACCTTTGATGAGTATTAGGGTGTCTTGAAAAGAAAGCTTCTTAAAGACCTCTTGAAAATCCTCAAAGGTTTCATACTGCGGATAAGGTGCTTTAGTTTGTTTAAAATTCTTTCCGATGAGGTAGACCCCTGCCCATTGGTGCTCTTTGAGTTTATCGACAATGCTTTGATGCTCCTGAGTAGCGTAATCGCCAAGCTCAAACATATCGCCGAGAATAAGCACTTTATTAGAGGAGCTGTTCATAGAAAGAAGATTGTCGATAGCAGCAGTCATACTGCTAGGATTGGCATTATAGGCGTCGAGCAAAACAGTATTACTACCCCATTGCAATAGCTGACTGCGATTGTTTTGAGGAATATAGCTCTCTATGCCCTTCTGAATAGCCTTTGTAGAGAGTTTGAAGTAACGCCCAAAAGCTACCGAAGCAGCAATATTAGTGAAGTTATAGCTTCCTACCAGATGAGAAGTTGCGACAGTGGGAGTATCACTAAAGCCCTCTATATTGGCTGGGAATCCTTCTGTGGTGGTTTGTAGAGACGAGTCAGCAAACTGTATTTTCACGGGTTGAGTGCTGAGACATCGCACAGAGACGTTTACCCCTTCGCCTACTCCAAAACTGTACACATTGTTATAGTTTTCCAAAAGCGCTTCGGTGATAGGATTATCGGCATTGGCAATAATGGTTTTATGGTGTGTTTTGAGGTAATCATAGAGCTCGCCTTTGGTTTTTATCACGCCTTCAAAAGAACCAAAGCCTTCTAAATGCGCTTTACCAATACTGGTAATATAGCCGTAGTCGGGTTCAGCAATAGAACATAGGAAGGCAATTTCACCTGGGTGATTGGCACCCATCTCCACAATAGCAATATCCGTTTCTGGTTTAATTGTAAGCAAAGTGAGAGGTACTCCTATATTGTTGTTTAGGTTGCCTTGTGTAGCTACTATATTCAGTTGTTGTGATAATACCGACTTGATAAGCTCCTTTGTGGTGGTTTTCCCATTGCTACCGGTAATACCAATAACAAGTGTTTTTAGCTTCCTGCGGTGATAAGTAGCGAGCTGTTGGAGTGTAGTGAGGACATCGTCTACCAAAAGTGTTTTATCGGCGATGTAATAAGCAGGGTCATCAATTACTGCATAGCAGGCTCCTTTGGCAAGAGCTTCTTGAGTAAAGGTGTTACCGTTAAACGAAGCTCCTTTCAAGGCAAAGTAAATACTATTAGGCGTTATATTGCGGGTATCAGTACTTACGCCCGCTGAAGTTATATATCTTTGATAAAGCTCTTCTATCATAAACTATTAGTTCTTTTATAATGCAAAACTACAGCGTTTTTTTGAGTTAAACAAATTGTTTCTCTTACTTTCTGTAAAAAAAGAAAAGAGTCCTCTTGAAAAGTTCAAGAAGACTCTTTGCCTATGAAATATTTTATGTTTTTTATCCTTTAGGAGTTTTATGGTTCTTTTTAGCTTTTGAACCTACACGGCTCATAGCGTTACGGAAGCCTATATAATCAGTAGCGATGTACTGAGGTAAGAAACGACGTTGTGCTGGGTCAAGCCAATAAGCACGGTCTCTCCAAGAACCTCCTTTGTATACGCGTACTTCGTCGTCGATAAGTGAAGTACGGTCGTTAGAAGTATCATAGCCCTTACCGCTGATATCGCTACCTGGTCTTTTAGGACGAGGAGCATTGTACATTGAGTTTGTATACTCTGAACCTTCTGCCATCAAGTCATTTTGGTTGCGATAGTTGCGTGTAGATGATTTATCGCCATCGTGATAACTGCGGTTATCGGAGTGTGTAAAGTTATAACGCAAATAGGTTTCGTTTGAGTCGATAGGAACAGTAGCAAGATTTCCTGGCAAATTACGAGCGATAATTTTACCGTTCATCAAAGTGTCATACTTCACATTCTCAGGAGTTACTACTATTTGTTTTCCGTCTTCACCAATAGCGTGTTTCATATACACGTTACCGCGGTAATAGTTGAAATCTGTTATTTCATCATCAACAATAGGACGATAAACATCGGCTACCCACTCAGCTACGTTACCTGCCATATCATACAAACCAAAGTCATTAGGTGGGTAAGTTTTAACTGCTACAGTAATATCACCTTTGTCATCTGACCAACCTGCCAATCCACCATAGTCACCTTTACCTTGTTTAAAGTTAGCTAAGAGGTCTCCACGAGTTCTACGTTTGGTAGAACGAGTGTATTGGCTATCCCAAGGGTATTTCTTTCTACCTTGCAATGAGTTATATTCACGAATACCACCCAAAGATTTAGCAGCATATTCCCACTCTACTTCAGAAGGCAAACGATATTCAGGCAATAAAATACCGCTAGTTTGTTTAGCATAAGTTGCTTCTCCTTCTTTATTGGTTTTCTTACCTCCCATTTCACCAGCTATCTTACCTCCGTAAGTTTGTGATGGGGCGTTTAGGTAAGTATCGGTACTAAATGTGCTAGTAGCATCTACTTGGTAACGAGCATCTTTTGCAAGATAACCATCACGTTCCAAGATTGCCTCGTTCACACGGTCTGTACGCCAAGAACTAAACTGTACTGCTTGCACCCAGTTTACTCCTACTACAGGATACTCAGCATAAGCAGGGTGACGCAAGTAATTGCTAACCATTGCTTCATTAGCACTTAGAGGGCTTCTCCATACTAAGGTATCAGGAAGGGCACCTATATATATATTTCTATATTGCTCTTCATCTGGTGGAAACACACGTTTTAACCAATCGAGGTATTCCATATACATCTTGTTGGTCACCTCTGTTTCGTCCATATAAAAAGACTGTACGTGTTGTTGGGTAGGTGTGTTATTCCAGTCGTGCATTATGTCGTCTTCCACCTGACCCATAGTGAAGGTACCTCCCTCAATGAGCACAAGACCAGGACCTGTCTCTTGGTCTTTAAAATCTGTATTGTATTGAAAACCACCTTCTTTCGCGTTGATTTTCCAACCTGTCGCACTCGATGTGTTCTTATCAGTCTTCTTGCCACAACCTGCGAGCAACAATCCTGCTAAGGCCATATAAACAGGTACTTTTAATAAATTTCTTTTCATAGTAAAAACACTTGTTAGCATAAAAATTCGGGCGCAAGATACTACTTTTTTTTAATGTAGTATCATCTTTTCTCAATTTTAACTATATATTAATATTCTATTTTTTGTGTATTTTTTATATATGTTTGATTTATAGTTTTATACACTCTATTCTCTCCTTGTCTTGTTTCTCATATTTCCTCTTCTCCCACCCTATTTTTTAACAATTCTTTAAGTATTTTGTTTATAACATTTGGTTCTTATCAGCTAAAAAAACCAATAACAACGACAAAAAGAACGCTATAATAGGTGCTATCATCCACATCGCAAAGAATCGCTTTACTTGAGTCTTGCGAAAAATATTCTTATGTCCCATCTTCGCTACGCCTATTCCTAAGATAGCTGCTACATTCACTTGTACCAATGAGGTGGGTATTCCTTTTACAACCGAAGCTAGTAACAACAAGCTCCCCGATATAAATGCGATAATCACCGCTTCAAACTTCCCAAAAAGTATTATTTCCTTCCCTGTATTCTTCAGTATCTTATGTCCAAAAAGCGAAGCTCCAATGCCAAAACACGGGGCTACTATCAAGGTAGCCAACATCAAGATAACAATATGGTCGCTCTCGCGAATGTGTAGCTCATTAATCGTCATTGTATACAAAGGTCCCGTCGCATTAGCTACGTTGTTAGAGCCTATCGCAAACGATACATACAAAGCCATTATCACCAACGCCACATCCCAAATATGCTTCTTGTTCTCATTCTGCGCCCGCTGTATCGTCAGTCCTCGCCTGCGCATCGGTTGGTAAATGTATTTCCCCGCAAAATAACTCAGAAAATAAGCAATCACAGGCAATATAAACCACGCAGGTATAATCTCCATAAATAGCCTATTCGTGTCTAACTTCTCAAAATACAACGCTGGTGCCGCTAAGGCTAATACTGCTGCCTGACTGGTAGACTGCGGTATCCCGGAAATGTTCGAAATAAGCATCGTTACCGCTATCGAAAATAAGGCTATCGATACCACCGTAAAATCTAAATACTCCGAGGGTAATATGCCACTCCCCATTGTACCTGCCGTTTTCTTCCCTGCCAAAAACGCCCCTACAAACACCATTATCCCAAATAACCCCGGGATAACAGTCTTTCTAATCACATTAGCGCCATAACTTGCCGAGAATGCAGGAGCGGTACCACTACCTCCCATCGTAATGGCTACTGCCATTGCAATGAGAAACGGAATAAGTAATTGGCTGTATATGGGTGTCATTCTTTATATCAGTTTTTCTCCGCAAAAGTATAAAATCTTTTTTAAATAACAATACTTTTTCTGCAAAAAAAAGCCCGATATTACTATCGGACTTTTCCATTAACCAACCAAAACTTTAAATTATGAAAACTATTATTTGAAGTTTTACAATGAGCTACCACCCTCATTGCGTCGGCAAAGGTACGGCGTTTTTTTTAACTACCAAAATAATTCCAGAGTTTAACAAAACTTTAACGCACCTATAATGTCTTTATTACTGATTATCAGTGTTTCTTGTCTTGCTTTTATTTCTTCTCCAATTTATTTATCTCCGCAAGTTCTGCCTCTGTAAGTTTCTTAAATGTATACTCATACGTTCCTTGATTATTGTCATCATCTTTATCTATAAATGAAACAACAAGCCTATTTCCTCTTACAAAAAAGTTCTCAGGAGTATCGTCTTTTTTAGTAATCGTACCATTAGAAGCAGTATAAGGCACCGCTCTGCCTTTTTCAAACTCGCAACGATTAGTATTATTATTGAAGCCAAAGTCATAATTAGTTACTGTATTGGCGGTATAAATATCTACTTGTTTATCTTCACAGGGTTCTTTTTCGATAGGTTGTCCATTAAAGGTAGCTTTTTCTATCTGCCACGCCCCTATGAGTGCTTTGGGGTCGGTAGTTTTTTCAGGAGCTTTATACTCCATCGCTCTAAGGGCTGTCAATTCTTTTTCGCTGATTTTCTTATAGGTATATGAAAAAGAACGCTTTCTCCCTTGTTCATCTAATCCAGTTCCGTTTATCTCAAATTTAGTTTCAGTCACAGTAAAAGTAACTGTCTTACCTTCACGTGTAATAGTTGTCCCCGATATAGTATAGGGTTTTATTTCTTGTTTTTTATAGGTACAATTATATTCGTCATACTTTCTAAAGATAAGCTCTTCTACTGTGCTTTCAGTAAAAATAACAGCATCTTTTAAAGAGCACTCCGAAAGCTCTAACTTCTCACCATCAAGAGTTGCCGATTCCATTTGCCACGCTCCTATCAGTTGCTTTTTGTAATCAGGAGCTTTATACTCCATCGCTCTAAGCGTTGCCAATTCTTTTTCGGTAATTCTTTTATAGGTAGTGGTAGAAGGTTTTTTGTTTCCTTGTACATCTGTATAGACTCCCTCTATCACAAGTTTACCCTCAGTAATGGTAAAAGTGGTGGTACCATCTTTGGTTGTAAAGGTGTTCCCCGAAAGAGTGTAAGTCAAAGGGTCTTGTTTCTCATAGGAGCAATTACCATTTCTTTTCTTAAACGAAAGACGTTCCATTGTCTTTTCAGTAAAAACAATCGTTTCTTTTAGTGTACATTCTGAAACCGAAGACGGTTTTCCGTCTATGGTAGACGATTCCATTTGCCACGCTCCTATCAGTTCAGCAGTTTTCTGTGGAGGATCAGGTGTTTTATCATCTTTGCTTCCGCAAGACGAAATCATTGTCGCAAGGGCAACAAATGCCCCAAATAGAAATTTCTTCATATGTGTTAGTATTTTTAGTTTGAGGGCGCAAAACTATAAAATTAATTTATCTTCACCAAAAAATCATCATAACACCCCACCTCCGACTCCCTCCGAGCCCCTCCAAAACCTTTTACAACCTCTCTTTGATCACCACATTTCCCCTCGGAGAGGAAGTCCGCGAGAGCAGAGTATGTGAGAAGGGGGAGGTTTGTCACCTTTCCCAGCTTGTTCCCCTTCGGGGGTTTGGGGGCTTACCGAATAAATGACTTGTCACAGTTCCCCCTCTCCGAGGGGCTAGGGGGAGGTTTCCTCCGCTTTTCCGTCCCAACATTCTCCCTCTCCTTGGGAGAGGGACGGGGTGAGGATTCCTTTTCTTTCGCCTCGAAACCCCGTTTTTACCATTTTTTGCATCGTTGTATTATATTATGAGTCAACTACTTATATACCCTTCCTATACCAATCGTCCAAGATTCGTATAAGCTTCCTATAAGCTCTCTATAAGCTAACCCCACCCTTCTTACACCCTTTTTTCATCAAAAATCCTCCCTTCCTTCTTTCGAACTTATTTGTTTCCTTCCGAAAACTCCTAACAGTCCCAACACATCGCTTTTTCATCTCAAACTTTGGCAAAGTTTTAAACTTTGCCAAAGTTGAATAAACTGACAATACCTCCGCTGGGTTACAAGGCGTAGCCTTGATTTTGTTTAAATTTTGTTTGATTTCTGAGGCACAGCCTCATTCCCTTAACACAACCTCGCACCCCATTTACCAATTCTCTCATTTTCTCATTTGCTAATTTCCTCATTTCCTCATTTTCTAATTTCCCTCTCTTGTACGGCTCGCACCTTTGCCAAAGTTGATTAGTGGTATTATTGGCATTTCTGGCATTATTGGCGTTTATCCCATTTCCTCATTTTCCACTCATCGCTTTTGCATCGCCATTCCTAGTGCCTAAGGCCTATGCCCTAAGGCCTATGTCCTAAGGCCTCACATCTAAAAACCTAAAATAATTTTGTCAATTCAATAAAAGATTGTAATTTTGCTTGTCTAAAAATATATTTTGATAATACAAACGCTTATATGACCATTACCTTAGCCTCACTGAAAATAGGACAAACCGCTGTCATTACCGGATTTATCCCTGAATGCCGACAAGAAGTAAGGCAACGTTTGCTCGACTTAGGTTTCGTACGCGGGTCAAAAATCAAGATAGAAAACGTCAGCCCCCTATCCGACCCCGTTGCGTATAGCATTCACAACACCCAAATCGCCCTCCGCAAAACCGATGCCCTCTGTGTACTGATTCAGGTGGCAGGAGATAGAGGTTAGGTGTCAGATGTGCTACACTTTACCAAAGTTTTTGCCTGTGTGGCTCGCACCTTTGGCAAAGTTGATAATCCTTGTAAATAAGAGAAAATTAATATAAACGAATCAAACAAGCGTTCGGCTTGTTATACAACTATGAAAAACACTTGCGATATTTGTGCCCTCAACCCCTCCGCTTCCCTAAAACCCTTAGGCGAAGAGGCAGGCACTTATAACTATACCATTGCCCTCGCAGGGAATCCTAATACCGGCAAAAGCACCGTTTTCAACGCTCTTACCGGCTTGCGCCAACACACCGGCAACTGGCCTGGTAAAACCGTAACACGTGCCGAAGGCAGTTTCTCATTCCATAAGCAACGATACCGCATTATCGACCTACCGGGCACCTACTCTCTGCTTTCTACTTCCGAAGACGAAGAAGTAGCACGCGACTTTATTCTCTTTGGCAAACCCGATGTAACAGTCATCGTAGTAGATGCAAGTCGTTTAGAACGCAACCTCAGCTTGGCACTCCAAATACTCGAAATCACCGATAAGGCAGTGCTTTGTCTCAACCTGATGGACGAGGCGCGCCGGCATCACATCAATATCGATACCCGCACCCTTTCACGCGATTTGGGCATTCCCGTAGTGGCAACATCTGCACGTACCAAAGAAGGTATCGCCGATTTACTCTTTGCTATCGAAGAAGTGGTAAGTGGTAAATTCCAAACGAAAAAACAAACCTTTATCGACCTTCCTAAGCAAAATGCCGAAGCCATTGCTGAACTGCAATTGGCACTTTCTGAACTAAATCCCGATTTACCAAATACACGTTGGCTCTCAATGCGACTCATCGAAGGCGATGAGAGTGTACAAAAAGGTATAGAAGAAGGAGCTTTTTCTGCTGAAAATAACCCCGAAAAACAGGCGCGTATCTTGCGTATTGCCGAAGAATATCACCATCTCTTAGGCGATACGTACCGCAACGATTTGGTAGAAGCAATCTACGCCCAAGCTACTGCCCTTACCAATGCCTCCGTCAGTACCGATTTTACTGCGCGCTCTTTCCGCATCGACCGCGCAATAGATAAAATCGTAACACATAAAATTTGGGGTTTCCCTATTATGTTTCTGCTCTTGGCAGGTGTGCTGTGGATTACCATTATCGGGGCTAACTACCCTTCGCAATGGCTCTCCGATTTATTTGTAGGGTGGCTCTATCCGCTCTTGAAAAATGGAGCAAATGCTCTGCATTTCCCTTGGTGGCTCAGCGGTTTCCTTATCGATGGAGTGTACTTGGCTACGGTATGGGTCATTTCAGTGATGTTACCCCCAATGGCAATATTCTTTCCGCTGTTCACCCTCCTCGAAGACTTTGGCTACCTGCCTCGTGTGGCTTTTAATCTCGATAAGCTCTTTCGCACAGCAGGCGCTCACGGCAAGCAAGCTCTCACAATGAGTATGGGCTTTGGTTGTAATGCCGCAGGAGTGGTAGCAACGCGTATTATCAACAGTCCGCGTGAAAAACTCATTGCCATTATCACCAATAACTTTTCGCTTTGCAACGGTCGTTGGCCTACCCAAATACTCATCGCTACATTGTTCATCGGGGCTTTAGTGCCCAAGCAGTGGAGCGATACAGTAGCAATGCTTGCTGTCATAGGCATAGCCGTATTAGGTATTGTCTTTTCATTCTTCACCTCGTGGCTATTGAGCAAGACACTTCTCAAAGGCGAATCGTCGTTCTTTGTATTGGAGTTGCCTCCTTATCGTCCACCGCGCTTTTTTCAGACGCTCTACACATCGCTTATCGATAGAACCCTTATCGTGCTCTGGCGCGCTGTTGTATTTGCTGCGCCTGCGGGAGCAGTAATATGGCTGATATGCAATCTCCAAATAGCTCACCAGCCCATTGCTCTCTGGCTTATTCAAGGGTTA
Source organism: Capnocytophaga sp. oral taxon 335 str. F0486 (assembly GCF_000277665.1). Classification (NCBI taxonomy): domain Bacteria; kingdom Pseudomonadati; phylum Bacteroidota; class Flavobacteriia; order Flavobacteriales; family Flavobacteriaceae; genus Capnocytophaga; species Capnocytophaga sp. oral taxon 335. The sequence continues at coordinate 39,078 of NZ_AKFR01000006.1, forward strand.
GACCCCATAGGCGTGTTTATAGGCTTAAACGGCGTAATCCTGCTTGCCTATATCGTTGCCATTCCAGCCAACGAAATCGTCATTCCCACCGTGCTGATGCTCACCACTATGGTCTTAGGGCAAACAGCAGTAGGCGAGGGGGCAGGCGTACTGATGGAAGCCTCAACCTCTCAAGTAGGTACCTTGCTACACGCTGGTGGTTGGACGCTCCTCACTGCCGTAAACCTAATGTTATTCAGTTTGTTACATAATCCTTGTAGTACTACTATCTACACGATATACAAAGAAACCCATAGCAAGAAATGGACGCTCATTGCTACACTCTTGCCCGTACTATATGGCATAGTAGTCTGTTTTTTGGTGGCAAAACTGTGGTAATAACCTAAAAACATTTGCTTTTTTAGTTAAAACAGGCTATCTTTGCACAGATATTTTAATAAGCAATGATATGAAACGCTTTCTTTTGCTCTTTACTCTCCTAACCACTACAACTTATGCACAACTCTCTTCTTACACCTATAAGCAAGAACTGAAAGGTGTAAAGGGGAACACTTGGCATAAACTCATTCTACCCGACCATATCTTTGCACAATTCCAAAGTTATGGCACTGACCTCCGTATTTATGGCGTATCGGCTACTGATACCATCGAAGTCCCTTATACAGTAATCGACACTAATAACATCGTAAAACACAAGGTCAATTTCTCAGTAATAAACAGTAAAGAAACCAAATGCAGTTACATAAACTTCAGTCTGCCTCAGGCTCTTCGCATCTGTAAGATACGCGTTGTCCCTCAAGCCTCTTATGATTATTACAGGAAGCTAAATCTCGCTACTTCTGTTACCGAATCGTATGCGCAAAAGCGTTGTGATAGTTATTGTTCTTACGATTTAAGAGAAGCACCTCTTAGTTCTAAAACCAATAATACCTTCTCCTTTGATGATATTCTTGTGAAATACGGACAAATAATAATAGAAAACGGAGATAACGAGCCTCTTCCTATTAGCGAAGTCGTAGTGTATGCAATACGTTATACCTTAGCAGCTCGTTTTTTAGACCCTAATTGCACCTATTATTTAGCTTATGGCAAAGAAGATGATTATACCCCCGAATATGATATAGAGCACTTCATAACCGATATCCCCAAACAACTCACCGAATTGCAATATGGCGAAGTCCTCAAACAACCCAAAACAGAAAGCGCTTCTGTAAAAGCATCTTCCTCTCCTGCCGAAAAATCTCATCAGCAACTCCTTTGGTGGGTAATGGGAGTGATTGTACTACTTATTTTTATATTTTCAGCAAAGATGATGAAGAAATAAGCAGAACTCCAAGCAAAAAAAGAATACAAAATGCGCATAACACTAAGTAATTCGTTTTTGATAACTACTTTAGTAAGTTTAGTTACTTTTGACTGCTATCAAAATAGTACTTTCGCTTCTAAAACAATAGTTTTTACAATTCTCTCTGTAGGATTCATTTTTTACTTCATTTGGCAAATAATCTTGTCAAAAAAGAATTTATTTGTCTCATCAATAGATCTTGTTGTATTTGCACTGCTGGTTCATATCATTTCTAATGCCCTTATAAAAGGTACAATCAACTCATTGCGTTATTACGACCTTATCAGCTGTTATGCTTATTATTTGTTCTTGAGGAATGTCATAAGAGCAGAAAAGACAATATTAGCTATTGTATTAGGAGTCAGTTTAGCTATTTTTGTCAATACACTATACGGGTGTGGACAATATTTTTATGTATTTGAGTCTTTCCATTCTAACTATGCACTTACAGGTAGCTTTTTCAATCCTGCTCCTTTCGCTGGACTTATTGCGGTAGGTAGTATGTTTAGTGTATTTCTACTATTGTACAGAAAGAGTCTTTATAGATATATTACCAGTATAAAAGCACGAAAAACAATTGTAAAATTCCTGTATTATCTTAGTGTTTTAAACATTTTATTGAGCATAGGTGTACTCATTATCCTGCAGTCAAGAGCTTCGTGGTTAGCTTTTATTATAGGGACGTCTTATATGGTTTATACAAAGGTAACTCAAAAGATAAAATTCTCTATCAAGCGATATAGATATATTGCAACAGCATTTGTGCTTATAGCCGTATGTACTTTCTTTTTCTACACTATGCGAAAAGACTCTGCCGATGGACGCGTATTAGTATGGAAAATAAGTACTGAAATGCTCAAAGATTTTTCTCTCACAGGCACAGGTCTTGATGGTTATAAAGCTCATTATATGGATTATCAAGCGCAGTATTTTGCTAAAAACAAAGCTTCTAAACAAGAAATAGCTTTGTCTGACAACGTAGTATATGCCTTTAATGATTTTCTGCAGTTTTTTATAGAAGAAGGCATTCTAGGATTTTTGTTGCTTGTAACGCTTATATGGCTCATATTCAAACAGCCTAAAAGTATAGTTCGTAACATAAGTACTTGCCTTATACTTGTTTTATCAGCATTTGCGTGTTTTTCATATCCTTTACAGATTCTCCCCCTTAAACTGATAGCTTTCACCGCAATAGCATTTATTGCTTTTTCAGCAAAAAACAAACAAGAACTCAAACTGCCTTATGCTTTTATGCGTTGGCAAATCCTTTCAATAACCATTGCTTGGATAGGGTTACAACTCTATAATGCTCACAGTTTGCATACGGGTTATAGTATTTGGAAGAAAGCATTCGATGCTTATCAAGAAATGAATTTTAAAGAAAGTATATCATTATATAAAAGTTCTTGTAAATATTTAAAAACAAATGGTGAGTTTTTAATGCACTACGGAAAGGCTTTAAGCTTAGCAGAACAACCTCAATGCTCCAATTTTGTGCTTCACCAAGCAGAGCAATATTTAAACAATACGGTTGTTCAAACCTCTTTAGGCGATAATTACACAGCTTTGCAAGGCTATCCACAAGCTATACAACACTATCAAAAAGCCTGTGATATGATACCTAACCGTCTCTATCCTCACTACTTATTAGCAAAGATGTATGAGAAACAAGAAAACTTTACCAAAGCAAAGCAAGAAGCTACTATCATATTGCAAATGCCTGTAAAAATACCTTCTATCGCCACTTATCAAATACGAGAAGAGATGAAAGAACTATTAAAAATGAATGATAAACCAGACACAAAATAACTATTTGTTGTTAATTTAATAACACAATAAATAATTAATATTTGGAAGGAATAAGAGCTGTGTTTAAAAATATTTTATAATTTATTTGGAAGTTATCATTTTTTTGTAGTATGTTTGTGCCGTAAAAACCAATAAATATTATACCGCAAACATTCACATTAGCTAAACAAGGATTTATATTTGCCTTTCGAGAAGATAAATAGATAACTAAGCTACGAGTTATTTCCTTATACGAAAAACAGTGCAAAATCAAAAAGTATTAATCAAAAAAAAAATAAATTAAAGATGAAAAAAAATGTTTTTAAAATTGTAATTGCCTCATTAATTATTATAGGAGGCTTAGTATTCTATTCTTGTCAAACAGATAAGAAAAATGAAATTGAAAAACCTAATAAATCTTCTATTACAGCAAAAAGTATGGAGTTTGTTGGGATTGAACATAACCAATTATTAGAAGAAAGTTTCCAATTTCTAAAGAAAGAACATCGAAAAAATAGCTATGTAGCTAGAACAATTGATAACAGAAAACAGAGATTAGAAGATTTCCTAATTTCAAGAGTTGAATCTAACAATAAGTATTCTAAAGAATCAAATGAATTAGCTGTCGCAAATATCAAAAAAGCTTTTAGTTCAGAGAGTACTATTGCTTCAAGAGTTTCTATATCTAATGCTTCAAGAGTTTCTATATCTAATGAATCAACTATAGATTTCCCAGAAGAAATAAAGGGGTATTTAGAGGATTTAGACAAAATTCTTGATCAGATTGGTTCCAATACAGATGTTGGGGAAAAAATTTCTAATCTAGAAAAAAGAATTGAAATGGATAATAAATTAACAGAGAAAAATCTTATCATTCTTTTTTCTGCAACTCAGACAGCAAAATATTCTTACGCATATTGGAGTAAAAATGCTGATAAATGGAAGTTTTTATCGAAAGAAGGAACATTGAGAGCGATACGCAGATCGGCTGACTCAGACTCAGAACAAGGAAATAGTAATAGTAATAGTGGTTGGGAAACTACTAAAGATATTGTTAAATATGATGTTGCTGGAGCTGCTGGTGGCGCAGCTGGAGCTGCTATTGTAAATGTAATTCCAGTTGCAGGACAAGTAGCTTATGGAAGTGCTATTGTAGGTGGTGCCGTAGGAGCTTCTGTAACAGAAGGTGTGAAAAAACTCCTTGATTGGATGATTTAAACCATTTTATTATGCCTTTAAAAAAACAGATTATTATTTATTCAATAGCCATAGTTACCACAATATTAGTTAGCCTGCTGTTTTCTTCCTTTTTTGGAAGAAGCGAGGGGTATACCTCTATAGTAGTTTTGGCTGTCCTCTTTGCTAATATATTTATCAATAATAAAGAACGGCAAGCCCAAAAGACTAATACAATTTTGACACTAAAAAATATAGATTATATAACTATATTTGTAGCTGTGGTTGTTGGTGTTTTTGTAGCAGAAGGTGTAGTAAGATTGTTAGATAAACTTTTTTAATCCATCATATTATATTATGGAACCTTTTTTAGTTACAACTTTTCTGATACTGCTTTTCCTTTTAATACTTTGGGGACTGTTAGATGTTTTCTATCGTCATTACAAGAAAGACCCTACCGTAGAAATGTATTGGATATTTATTATCTTATTATTTCCTTTTTTAGGTACGCTCTTATATTTTCATAGAAAACACAGCCAAAGACCGAAAAGCAGTCTTTTCTCACAACGTATTTAATTAATCTTTAAAACAAGCCCTTGCCCAAAAGCAGGGGCTTTTGTACCTCTTTATGAAATATCTTATATCCATTACTCTGCTTTCTCTTTTATTTTCTTGCTCCACTAAAAACGAGGCTTTAGAATTTGCTTTACAACAGGCGGGGACTAACCGCCCCGAGTTAAAAAAGGTATTAGCTCACTACCAAAACGACAGCTTAAAATATCAAGCTGCTGTGTTCCTTATAAAAAATATGCCTTATTATGAGTATCAGGTGAGCCCTGAGATAGATAGTATAAAAACACTTTTAATGCATATCTTTAAAAAGGGAGACTTAACCGAAGCAGAACGCCAAAAAGGAGTAAGCTGGCAAGAGGAGACCTCCAATGTTACTTATAAACAAGATATCAAAGAGGTAAAAGCTTCTATGCTTATTGAAAATATTGACTATGCGTTTAAAGTTTGGAAGGAAAAACCTTGGAATAAAAACCTCTCTTTTGAAGATTTTTGTGAGCTCATATTGCCTTATCGTATTGCCGAAGAGCCATTAACCAATTGGCGCAAGCAATACTATCAAAAATATAACCATATCTTAGATTCTCTCTATCAAGGTACAGATGTAATAGAGGCTTGCAATATACTTTCTCGTTACTTGCGAGAGGAAAAGAAATTCTATTACTTCGTTGATTTTGGCACTCCTCGTCAAGGAGCACTTTTTCAGTTAGACAATAGGATAGGTACTTGTCGGGATGCCTGTGATATTGCTACTTACGTGATGCGGGCAGTAGGGATCCCTGTTACTACAGATATCTATTTGTACTCTCCCGAATACCAATCAGACCACGAGTGGAGTGTGGTGCGCGATACTACCGGCAGATATCTATCCTTTTGGTATGAACAATATGATGCTACTCGCGACCCCTCTTTTACTGATAAACGCAAAAAAGTGAAGGTCTTTAGAATGACCTATGGAATCCAACGCCCCTTTCAAGAGTTATCTCAACTACCTCCCTCATTACAAAATCCTTTCTTAAAAGATGTTTCCCAAGAATACTTTGGTAAAAACAGAGCTATTGTTTCACTACAAAGCGAAGCTAAAAATGCTTTTATTGGGGTCTTTACCGCTCGTATGGGGTGGTTAGTCGTAGGACAAGGTAAAGTAACAAATAATACAGCCACGTTTGAAAATATAGAACCTTTTGTGATTTACCAGCCTCTGAGCTATGAAAACGGCGAACTCACGCCTATAGCCTACCCTTTTATGCTTCAAAAAGATAAGGTACACAGTTTTATTCCTCAAGAAAAGCAAGAGGTAGTACTTACCCGTAAATACCCTTTGCGCAAAACTAGTTCTGCTCGTTTTAAAAATTGGCTTTTAAATACAACACTCAAAGCAAGTAATAATGTTAGTTTTTCTCCTGTTGAAACCCTGCATATAATGAAGTCTTTGCCTGTTCAAAATGTAATAGAAGTACCTATTCACTCGCAAAAAGCCTATCGTTATTTTCAATATGAAGTACCCAAAGATTCTGTACTTTCTATTGCTGAAATTCATTTTTTCGGGAAAGATAACAAAGAAGTTGTCTTCGATACTATCTATAGCAATGGCAAACCTTGGAAAGATATTGCGCTTTTTCAGCTCAAAAATTGTTACGATAATGACCCTGTTTCTTATTTCCATACTTGGGAAACAGGCACAAGTCTATTCTTTAAATCCAGTACACCACAAAGCATTACAAAAGTAATACTCATTCCCCGTAATGATGATAATTTCATCAGAGAAGGTGATGTATATGAACTCTTTTATAACAAGGGTATTAAAGGGTGGGTGTCATTAGGCGAACAAAAAGGGACTAAAACAGAAAAACTATACTATCAAGCACCTAAAAATGCGGTACTATGGCTTAAAAATAAAACCAGAGGCAAGGAAGAACAAATCTTCTTATATCAAAACAACCGACAGATATTCCCTATTTTTGAAGAAGAAAAAAACGTATCTCAAAATCTAAATTAAATAACTTTCTCACTATTCCTCATTCGTCATTCGTAATTATTTATTACCTTTGCCCCCTAAACAAATAATAGGTAACAAGTAATTAGGTAACAAATGCCGTTACCTCTTACCTCTTACCTCTTACCTAAATCAAATGGATCAAAGAAAAAAAGAAGAGGCACTACACTATCACGAGTTTCCACAACCTGGTAAAATCGCTATTGTGCCTACCAAAAAACATTCTACACAACACGACCTCGCGTTGGCTTACTCTCCTGGAGTAGCCGAACCTTGCTTGGCAATTGCCGAAGATAAAAGCAACGCCTATAAGTATACTGCCAAGAGCAACCTCGTAGCCGTAATCTCCAACGGTACTGCCGTGCTCGGTTTAGGCGATATAGGCGCTGATGCCTCTAAACCTGTAATGGAAGGAAAGGGTTTGCTTTTCAAAATATTTGCAGGTATCGATGTGTTCGACATCGAAGTAGATGCCACCGATGTCGATAAGTTCGTAGAAACCGTAAAAGCTATTGCTCCTACCTTCGGGGGTATCAACCTCGAAGATATCAAAGCACCTGAGGCTTTCGAGATTGAACGTCGCCTAAAAGAGGAATTGGATATCCCTGTAATGCACGACGACCAGCACGGTACAGCTATCATCTCGGCAGCAGCCCTTGTCAATGCTTTAGAAATTGTAGGTAAGGACATTGCCAAAGCGCAGATAGTAGTAAACGGCGCAGGAGCCGCCGCTATCTCTTGTACACGCTTGTACGTGGCTTTGGGAGCCAACCCTAAGAACATCGTAATGTGCGATAGTAAGGGTGTGATTCGTAAAGACGCTCCCAACCTCACCGAACAAAAAGCCGAATTTGCTACCGACCGCAATCTCCGTACTCTCGAAGAAGCGGTAAAAGGTTCTGATGTATTCATCGGTCTTTCTAAGGGAGATGTGCTTACCCCCGAGATGTTGCTCTCTATGAATAAGGACGCTATTGTATTTGCAATGGCAAACCCTATTCCTGAAATCGATTACGATTTGGCGGTGAAAACCCGCAAAGATATCATTATGGCTACAGGTCGTTCCGACTTCCCTAACCAAGTGAACAACGTGCTCGGTTTCCCTTATATCTTCCGCGGAGCGTTGGACGTTCGCGCTACTAAAATCAACGAAGAAATGAAACTCGCTGCGGTACGTGCTATCGCCGATCTTGCCAAAAAAACTGTACCTCAGCAAGTAAGTTTGGTATACGGAGGTGAAAATCTCACCTTTGGTCGTAACTATATTATTCCTAAGCCGTTCGACCCTCGTTTGATATACGAAGTACCGCCCGCTATTGCCAAAGCCGCTATGGATTCGGGGGTAGCACAAAAGCCTATTACCAACTGGGAAGCCTACAAAGGCGAACTAATGGACAGAATTGGTGTAGGTAGCAAAGAAATACGCCTATTGCAAGACCGTGCCAAACGAAATCCTAAACGCGTAGTATTTGCTGAAGCCGACCAATTAGAAGTGCTTAAAGCTGCTCAACGCATTTATGAAGATGGTATCGGTATTCCTGTGCTTTTGGGTAACAAAGAAGTGATAAAAGCGCTCAAATACGAAATAGGTTTCTCCGGTCGTGTAGATGTAATCGACCCTAAAAGTGATGCCGAAAAAACACGTCGTGAGAAGTTTGTAAAGCATTATTGGAAACTGCGCGAACGTCGTGGTATCACCTACGAAGTAGCCGAACGCCTAATGCGCGAGCGCAATTACTTTGGTACGATGCTCGTAGAAACCGGTCAAGCCGATGCAATGATTACTGGTTACTCTCACGCTTATCCTAATGCGATTCGCCCTGTATTGGAGATTATTAAAAAAGACGAAGGTGTAGAGCGTATCGCAGCCACCAGCATTATGCTCACCAAACAGGGTCCTTTATTCCTTTCAGATGCTACTATCAATATCGACCCTACTGCCGAAGAGTTGGCTAACATCGCCTTGCTTACGGCTCGTGCTGTGAAGTTCTTCGGCTTAAAACCTTCGGTAGCGATGTTGTCGTATTCTAACTTTGGTTCGGCAGTATCCGAAAGTAGCCTGAAAGTACGTGAGGCAGTAGCTTACCTCCACAAGCACCACCCCGATTTAGTAGTCGATGGTGAAATCCAAGCCGATTTTGCTCTCAATCCTGAGAAGATTGCCAAGAACTATCCGTTCTCTAAGCTCAACAAGGGCAAAGGGGCTAATGTACTCATCTTCCCTAATCTCGAAGCGGCAAATATCAGTTACAAGCTTCTCAAGGAAACCCAACACTTAGACACCATAGGTCCTGTGATTTTAGGTCTTTCTAAACCCATTCACATCACCACTATCGGTTCTACTGTCGACGAAATGGTAAATCTCGCTACCCTTGCAGTAATTGACGCTCAACAAAAATAGTACGAGTCGCACAAACAATTACTGCGAAGTTATATAAACAATAAAAAAATGTTGTTTTCATATTATAAAAAAGGCTGTTCAATATTATTGAACAGCCTTTTTTTATTACTTAGTAATCATATTGCTACCTTTAGTATTTTACTTACTTGAGGCAATAAACCACCTTTCTTTCACTATCTCTCACATATTCCACTCCAAGCATTTTACCTCCAGCCCACGTTACTTATTTTATATCCGACAATTCTAACCTATAAAATGACTGATATGAGCAGATAGCAAGACCATAAGCTCAATTAATGTTCGATTATAATTTTATTAACCATCGTTGTAGACCCACTGTAGAGCCACTGTAGACCCACTGTAGACCCACTGTAGACCCACTGAAAACCCACTGTAGTTCCGTTTAAAATTTATTTAAAGTCCGTCAGAGGTCTCACAGAGCAACTGCGCAAAATTATCAACTATAACTCAGTTCGATATGTACAAAGCGAATTAAGAGTTGAAGAAAAATAGTATATTGTTTTTATTAAGAGTTATGTTCTTCGTCTATGATAAGCATCGCTACTACCCCATTTGAGGGAGGGTAGGGAGGAATGTTTATAATCGGCTAATATAGATGTAACCACACACAAGGTGTATTTCGCAAAACGTAAACAACTACCGTTGATTTTCAACTTTTAATGTTCTCTCTTTAATTATTTTTACATAAACCTAAAAATAATTTTTAATTTGTTTTCGTATAATCTAAAAATATACTACCTTTGCCCCAAAATAATGATATTAGTAATATATGAAAACTTTTTTATTAGCTATCTCTTTAGCTTTTAGTATTTTGAGTTTCTCTCAGGAAGGTACTATCAAAGGTACTATCACGGCAGAGGGTCAACCCTTAGAAGCCGTAACTGTCCAACTCGAAGGTAAAACCTTCAAAAAATGGACAACCTCCGACCGCAATGGTCAGTATTCTCTTTCCTTACCCGCTGGTGAATATAGGCTAAAAGTGCGTTCGTTGGGGTATATTCCTTATAACGATAAAGTTGTAATCACAGGAGAAGAGACTCTCTCTCAAGATGTCTCTCTCAAAGAAGATGTAGTCGGAATGGAAGAAGTGGTCGTAACAGCTACCAAAACCAAAGAAAACCGTAAGGACGCACCTGTATTGGTGAGTGTTACTACCAATCGCGAACTGGCAAACGTTAAAGCCCATACCTTGATGGAAGGTCTGGTATTCCAACCGGGTTTGCGCACCGAAGTAAACTGCCAGAACTGTGGTACTTCCCAAGTGCGCATCAACGGTTTGGAGGGTGCTTATTCCCAAATTCTCATCGATAGCCGTCCTATCTTTGGCTCGCTTAATGGTGTGTATGGCTTAGACCAAATCCCTGCCAATATGATTGAGCGCATAGAGGTGATTCGTGGAGGTGGCTCAGCGCTTTTTGGCTCTAATGCCATTGCCGGTACTATCAACGTGATTACTAAAAACCCTACTAAAAACGAGGCGCAAGCAGGTATTGTGGGCAATCTCATAGGCGGTAAATCAGGCGATGTGGTAAGCTCCTTCAATGGCTCTCTCGTGAGTGAGAATTATATGCGCGGTATCTCTTTCCACGCTATGCAACGCACACGTCAGTCTTACGACGATAATGGCGATGACTTTACCGAAATCACTCGTTTGCGCAACCTTAATGCGGGTGCGAAACTCTTTAATGATTTCACCGACCGTCATAAGCTCACCGCCGAACTGAACGTGAGCAACGAAAACCGTCGCGGAGGTAATAAACTCGACGAACCCGAACACCTTGCCGACCTTGCCGAGAGCATTCGCACTCAAATGCTTGGAGGGAATGCAAGTTTCGACTACTTTTCGCCTGCTTATAACCATAAGTTCACCGCCTATACCAGTGCCGAACGCACTCGCGCCGATAACTATTACGGCAGTTTCGACGGTACTGATATAGTAGCGTCTTCTGGCAACTATGGGGTTACTAAAGAAAACATATGGTTACTCGGCGGACAGCATACGGCTTATGTGCCTACGGGCAACGGCAATTTGCAATGGACGTCGGGCGCCGAATATCAATACGACAAGATAGCCGAAAAGCGTCAGAATCCTAATGTGCTTGCCGTAAACCAAAAAGCGAATACATTTGGTCTCTTCACTCAAGCCGATTGGCGTATCTCTCCCAAAATCAAAGTGCTCGGGGGTGTCCGATTTGACAATGTCAATTCCGATATAATGAAGAAAAGCGTTACAGCACTCAACCCTCGTGCGAGTGTCCTCTACAATATCGATGAGAATTTCATTGCTCGGGGTTCGTATTCAAGAGGATTTAGAGCGCCTTTCTTCTATTCAGAAGATGTACACAGCGAATTGCAAGGAGGTGAAGCACGACGCGTAAAACTCGCTGATGATCTTAAAAAAGAGACCTCCGATAGCTTTACCGCTTCTTTCGAATATAACCACGCTCACGATAACCACCAATTTGTAGCGATGATTGAAGGGTTTTATACAGCTTTGCACGATCGCTTTACTTATGAAGATGTAGGTTTAGAAAACGGATTGCCTATCCGTGAGAAACGCAATTCCGATGGTGCCGTAGTGAAGGGAGTAAATATAGAAGTGAAGTATAGCCCCAATCCCAAATTTATGCTACAACTCGCCACTACTATCCAAAGTTCTAAATACAATAGTGTGCAAAACCCCGAAGAAAACGTCTATACCGATGAAATTCTCCGCACGCCAAGTGTGTATGGCAACCTAATGGCAACTTATAAACCACGCCCTAATTGGGATATCAACTTTGTAACTGTATATACAGGTAGTATGAAAACCACTCACTTAAAGGGATATATTCCTGATACGCGTTTGGAGACCACTCCTGCAATGTGGGACGTAGGCGTGAACACCGCTTATGAGTTTAAATTCCAAACTTTCTTTCCCTTAGAAGTGAGTTGCGGTATCAAAAACCTCTTCAACCAATATCAAAAAGATTTCGATAAAGGTGCTGAACGCGACGCCGATTACATCTATGGTCCTTCGCTACCTCGCACCGTGTTTGTAGGTTTGAAAGTGAAGATTTAGTATTCATATTAACTTTGCAAAGTTTGCAACAAAAAAGCGACTCATTTTCGAGTCGCTTTTTTATTATTTGTCTATTAGAAATATTAGTAATTCAACTGATAAGTAGTAGTCATATCACTGTTATAACTAATATCAATACCAATATTATCTATTACTTGTGTTCCATTTTTAGTTTTAAGTTTGAAAGTGTGGCGAGCTACTTTATTCACTGTTAAGTCGATAGTTTTACCATTCTTATCTTTCTCTACTTTTATAGGGATAATAATATCAAACACTTTTTCATCACTTTTATCGCTTATCAATTGGTACTTTTTGCTTTTCTCAGTACCATTTTGAATGTTAGTAATAAGTGTGTTTAATTTTGTTAAATAATCAGCATCAGTAAAATAACCAAGACCTGTATTACTACCAGCTCTTGCATTTCGGGTTTCGTTGATAGTCTTTACAAAACCGTCGTTGTCAAAAGTATAAGTATAGTTATGAGTATAATTTAATGCAGTGCCATCTTTTGTTAAAACCATTTGTTGTAACAAGTTCTTAGGAGCCACTCCTTGTATCCAACCTATTCGAAAGTCAAAATACTGCATATAACTACCCACGATATCCCCTTCAAAGTTGTACAACAAAAACTTATTTTTGTTCAAGTTGTTGTTATAAGAAAGCTGATTTTCAAAGGTGGTAATTTTACCGTCCCAATTTCTCTTTTCACTAATCTTAGTCAAATTGTCATTTGTCCACTCAAAATCCCCTATTTTTGGAACATTTGTTAATCGTTCCTTGCTGTCGTAAGTTCCTAAACCTAACATATTACCAGTGGCATTGAGTCCTACTTCAAAATTTTCTACACCCCCTGTATCTTCATTGGGAAAAGTTATTTTCACAGAGCTATCTCCATAAATAAATGTTTTTACATTATCACTTTTGCCCTCTTCCTTTCTAGTAATCTTTTTGATTCTTCCTTTTTCATCGTATTCATAAGCAAAGTTCAAAGTTTTTGCTACAAATTTTTGACCGTTGAGAGAGGGTTCTAAGGTACTTTCAAGAGAAGGGGCAGGAGCACCACCTGTATAGTCTATTTCCACTATAATGAAGTTACAAGAAATAGTACTTACTTTTTTAGTAGGCAAGTAGTCACTTTGGGTAGTAGGAGTAGTAGTACCATTACCGCCATTAGGAGGGGTATCATCGTCTTTACTGCCACAGCCTACAAGCATTGCCATTGCTGCGATACTGAATAAAATTTTTTTCATTGGATGTAATATTTTATGAATTTAGATGCAAAAGTAATAATAAATTGTTAATCAGCAAATTTTATTCATTAGTAGTTAGTTGTTAGAAATGAGAACAGCTGAGGGTAGCGAGGAAGTCCGCGAGAGCGGAGTATGTGAGAGGGGGGTGTTTCCCCCTAGTGCCTAAGGCCTAGTGCCTCTTCCTCTTTCTTTCGCCTCGAAACCTCGTTTTTGGCATTTTTAGCCTTGTTGTATTATGGTATGAATCAACCACTTACACACCCTTTCTATACCAATCGTCCAAGATTCGTATAAGCTTCCTATAAGCTTTCTATAAGCTAACCCCACCCTTCTTACACCCTTTTTTCACCAAAATTCCTCTCAGCTACCTTTTGAATTTCTCCGTTTCATTCCGCTTCCTCAGATATGTCACTTTTAGGGGTACACCCTCCGCTAGTGCGAGCTTGTAGCTCGTACCCCATTTTCTAATTCTCTCATTTTCTCATTTGCTAATTTTCTCCGCCCGTGTGGCTCACACCGTCTGTATGGCTCGCACTTAGTATTGTTCCAAAAGATATTTAATAAGGTCAGTGGTTGTAACCAATCCCACTAACTTGCCGTTATCTACCACCGGTATAGAGTGAAAACTTTGGTCGGCTAATATTTCAGCCACTTCTTTAATCGAGGTATCAGCACTCACCGTAAGAGGTGTTTTAGCCATAATCTGTGGAATAGTATACATATCATACACCACCGAAGTAACCTCCTCTTCGCCATCAGTCATATCAGCAAAACTAATGCGCAAAAGGTCAGAATAGCTTACGATACCTATAAGCTTATCTCCTTCTACCACAGGAATATGGCGAATATTATGCTTCTTAAACAGTCGCTCAGCCTCATAAAGCGATTGAGTAGGAGTAAGAGTTACTAACTCCTTACTCATAATTTGTGATACAGGTACTCTTTGTTTCATAATATATACGTTTTTAAAATGAATAATTCCGTTTTGTAGTTAAATTACCCCACAAAGGTAGTTATAAAAGAGATATAAAGCAAAGTGTTTAACAAATATTTAACGTTCTAACATACCTCAACTCCCGAGCTTTCACAGCTTACTTTAACTCAAACTGATGTTGTGTCGGTCTAATCTTTCTTCGTCTTACCTTTGGGAGTATATAAAATAGAAAAAGCCGTTCAGACATCTCTGAACGGCTCTTTCGTTTCTAGTTAGTGAAAGAAATAATAATAATTTTACTTGTCAATAGACCCTACTACACGCTTCATAAAGCTGTTAAGGGCGTCTTTCTGTGGAGTACCTTGTTTAATCATATTGTCTACCTCGATAGCTCCGTAGAAGTTGGAGAGCAATTCGCCTATTACGTCCAGCTCCTCATCTTTGAGTTGCTCACATTCTATGAGATTTTCGAGCGTTTCTATCGTCTCATTCACGTAATCTTGGTCGTTTGTCTCAATAAATTGAACGATGTGTTTAATTACCGGTAATCTCATCTATAAATTGCTTTAAGAGTTCGGCTTTATTCGTTTGTATTTGGTTCACCAAAGTACCGTTTTTAAAAGCAGCGAAGGTAGGCAAATTATCTACTTTGGCTAATTTACGCGACTCTGTGAAAGCTTCTGCATCTACATAAATAAAAGTAGCATTAGGAGTTTCGCTGGCATACTTTTTAAACTTTGGTTTCATTATCTTGCAATTACCACACCATCCTGCGCCGTATTGTACGAATACAAGAGGATTAGAAGCTATTATTTCTTGCAAGTTATCTTGGGTAAGTTCTGTCATTATAAAAATAAAATAGTGATGAGTTTTTTAGTGTGTGATTTTCTCATTCTCATCCCCCCTCTCGCAAAGAGAAGAGGGGGAGAATGAGTTCCTTACAATGATCAAGTTATCTATAAGAGTGTTGTTTACTTTTTAGTGAGAAGCCAAGTAGCTGGCTACTCCTTTGCGGTCAGCGTGCATAGCCTCTTTACCTTCTTCCCAGTTAGCAGGGCATACTTCACCGTGTTGTTGTACGTGAGTATAAGCATCTACCAAACGCAAATATTCTTTTACATTGCGCCCTAATGGCATATCGTTAATACTTTCGTGAAATACTTTTCCCGTTTCATCGATAAGATAAGTAGCACGGAAAGTTACATCATCACCTTCAAGAAGGTAAGCATCAGCTGTTTCGTCGTAAATTTCACGAGAGTCGAGAATACCTAAAATACGAGCGAGGTTGCGGTTGCTATCAGCAAGGATAGGGTAAGTTACGCCTTCTATACCTCCATTGTTTTTAGGAGTATTGAGCCAAGCAAAGTGTACTTCGGCAGTATCGCAAGAAGCACCTATTACTTTCACATTGCGTTTCTCAAACTCAGCCAAAGCTTCTTGGAAAGCGTGAAGCTCAGTAGGGCATACAAAGGTAAAATCTTTAGGATACCAGAAAAGAAGAACTTTCTTTTTGTTGTTCACAGCTTCTGAAAGCACGTTTATTTTGAATGTATCCCCAAGGTCGCTCATAGCATTCACTTCGATATTGGGGAATTGTTTTCCTACAAATGACATATAATATTGTATTTTGTTTTACGGGTGCAAAAGTAGGGTGTTTTTGTATAGGAAGAAACGTTTTTTTATTGAAAGATTTTATATGAAGATAAATAATAATTATGCAAGAAAGTTCTTTTATTTCTTCTTGCGTAATTCTCGCCAAATATACACTATTTGTACTATTATTAAAAAGCTGTTAGGCAGTATCACCGGAATACTATTAATTAAGTAACCGTAAACAACAAAGAGAGCGCACCCCACCAAATTAGTAAGGCGTATATACACAAGATTATCTTTAATCAAAAAGCTGAGCACTACAAAAAGTGAAGCAGCATAACCAATAATATCAATCATTATTTTTTGCGTTTAAGCCGGGTTTGACGTCTGAACCAAAACATTGCCAAGGCTCCCAAAGCAAAGGCGATGTACAAATACCACTGAGTGCGGTCAGCAGTGCCCCACAAGTTATAAACCTCATAGGCACAGTAAAGAGCGATTGCCAAATAGGCATATTCAAAAAATATACGTGCGTTCATACTATTTTATATTGTTATTCTTCTTCGTTATCTTCAATAGCTAAGATACCTGTAGTTTTATGCGCTTTTACAGTCGAAAATTTCTTGTCGAAATCCATACCTATACCATTAGTAACAGTACCTTTAGTTTCATCGGTAAAACTAAATTCTCTATCGGTAAAAATCCAATCTTCTTTTTGGTCCCAAAAGAGCTGAGATGTTTTTAGTTTCTTACCGTCATAAGTAGTGAGTACTACATTGTCGCGCAGTTCTACCATATCGGAGCTCGGATAGATAATGCCGTAGTTAGCCTCTACGATATTTTTATGTCGTGCTTGGTCGTAAAACTCTACTTTCACCCCTTCGGGGAATTCAGAGTACGGCATACGCTGATTGGTAAAATCTTTATTTAATTTACTGGTAACAACAGCAACCACCTTAGTAGAATCGGTGTATACGAGTTTAAAATCAAAGGCTTCTCCTTGCGGGAATTTCTTTTGAATGCTCAGCTGTTGGAGATTGCGCATATCGTTATTACACGAAAAAAGCATTGCCATACTTATTAGTACGGCAATACTTTTCGTAATATCTAAAATCAATACCTTCATATGTTTTACAAACGTGGCACTGTGATAGATTGTCCTATCCAGCATTTAAAAGTAATGTTTTTACCTGCTAAACCAGATTCAAATACATCTACTTTTGAAGGAGCTAAAGCATCGTAACGAGCAGCTAAACTTTCCAAACCTCCTTTACGAGCAGTTTTAGCAGCTAACCAATAAACGGCTCTTTTTTCAAAAGGAGTACTACCACATTCATTAGCTGAGCTTGCGTAGGCGTGTGCCATAATACGATAAGCGTCGGAGTTTGAAGGGTTGTAAGAAAGTGCTTTTTGAGCATAGGCAACCGCTTGTGCTTTGCTGTGTTTAGAGGCGATACGAATGAGCAATTTTGATTTCTTAAAGTTGTCTGTCTCTAAGTTCACTGACTCATTGTAGTACTGAATGGCTCTAGAAGAGTTTCCTGCTTTGTCATTCATTACCCCTAAATAGTAAGCTGAGTTTGCTGACGGTTTTACGTTGTGCAATGAGGTTACGATTTTCACGAATAGAGGGTCTTTGGTACAATCTTTATCTGACATTTTACCTGCTGCACGGCGCAACCATTCTTCATTGTTCTTATTTGCCTCAAAGTTCTTGGTGTAAAGAGGAATAAGGTTTTTACAATCAGCAAGCTGACCGAGTTTAGCATCTACGCTCTCTGCAATAGTTTCGTAGTTATCTACGCGTTTACGACAACCGTCCAAGAGCCTTTTGTCTTTTTCGCTAAGAGTACCTGCTTCTTCTTGAGCTAAATACTTGTTGATAGTTTCAGAAAGCTCATTCTTTTCGTCTTGAATTTTATCGGATACGTTGTCATAAGCATCGAATACTTCTTGCAATTCTTTTTGTCCTTTTTCGTGTAAAGAAACTAATTCAGAGAAGTACAAGTACAGAGCCTTTTCGTTTTTAAAGTTAGCTTTATCTTCGGTAAAGGCTTTGTGCAAAAGATCGTAAATCTCTTTATCTGTTCCTATTTTTTCGTCGAACATCAAGAGGGCTTGACGAATACGCATTTCAGTAGCTGAAAGACGTGTAGGGAATGTTTTGTTATAATCGGTATAGAGTTGTAACAATTCTTTGGCATTTTGAGTCTTTTCAGCACCTGTGGTTGTATTCATTTTGTCTTGCAAGATGCGTTCGCCATAGGCAAAGGTAGCATAGTGTAAAGAAGGACATTGGGTATATACTTCCTTCCATACAGGATAAGCCTCTTTGTAATTTTTGGCTTTGGCATACTCACTAAATATAGAGAGTTTTTGCTTTAATTCTTCGTTGTTTTTGCAATCTTGTGCTTGTGCATAGGCAGCATAAAAGAAACTTGCAACTACTGTGGCTAATAAAATTCTTCTTCTCATTCTTTGTTTGTTTTTTATTGATATTTTGTTCGTTGGAACCACTTATCGTTTAAAGTGAAACCTATTTTTAAGTTGAAATAATTTTCCTTTACTAAATTGGCTGAGGTAGTACCTCTTATGCCGTATTCTCCCACAAGGGTAAGATTTGAAAATCCTTTTACGGGTAAACTAAGTCCAAAAGACGTGCCAAAGTCGTTTATGTTTTCGTTATTGAGCACAATTCCTGTATTTTCATAGCGCAAACCTATACGGTAGGTTACTCTTTTCCAGTAACTTGAATAGGAATTGTAGTTAGGAATCCAAAAACCTCCTAAGGCTATTTTGTATCCGTCGGTATAACTGACATTGGTGGTAGTAAGGAATGGATTTGAAAATGCTTTTGTATTGGCATAGGTATACTCAATCCCTGTAAACCATTTTTGGTGTTCTCCTAAACCTAATCCAAACTCTATTTGAGTGGGCAAGGTAAGTGAGGTGTTTTTGAGCCCTAAGGCTTCTAAATCTAAAGCACGTGTTTCGCGTATTGCCAATTGTGGTGCGGAACGCCTGTTGTTTCCTGTTACATAGCCTAAGGTAGAGATATTGCGTTGGTTTTCAGAAGACAGTTTGCTTTGCGGCGTATATACCAATGAGGTATACAAACGCAAGCGGTGTTTCAAAGTCTCTTCGTAATACAAACCTAAGTTAAAAGCACCTCCTTTTAGGCGTGATTTGCTAAACTCTTGGGTATAGAATTGTACATCTTTTTGTTGCAAGAGGTCGGTCATATCGATGGTTCCAAAGTTATAACGAAAAGAAGCTCCTAAACTGAATCCGCCGAATATTTTTACCCCAGAGGAAAGAAAAAACTGATTCACATTTCCTTTTCCTTCAAACTGGTTTACTGTTTCGCTTGTGGTGTGCTTGAGTTTATAACCTACCGATGAGTAAGGCACCAACCCAAACGATACCCCAAAGTTTTCGAGAATAGGGAACCCGAGTGTAAAATAATCGAAGGCGGAGGATTTAGTACCTATTTTTGTTTCATTTGTAACAATATTTTTGCTTTGCATTGTAAATCCGGCTGAAAAAGCGGTGAATTTTAAGTGCGAAAGTGAGGCAGGATTCTGCATATTGATACGAGTAGAATCGGCATAGACACCAATTCCGCCCATAGCACTTTCCTCGGCTATACCGTTAAAATTGCGTTCACCGACTCCGTAAAAAGAGTAAGGCGACTCAGTAGTTTGTTGCGCAAAACTCACGTAAACGGTTGTAAATAAAGCACTAATAAGTGTGATTAGTTTCTTGTTCATAAATATTTATCCAATATTAGTAACGTGTGCCTCTCCTTCTTTTGTTTGATATTCTAAGATGGCATTCAGCCCCTCGAGCAACACGTATGAGCCTGCAAATATCTGATTTTTTATTCTTTCTTGCAAATAATTTTGATTACCCCCTGTTAAAATAGTGATAAGCGAAGGGAATTTTCCTTCGTATTTTTTAATCACTCCCTCGATTTCGCACACCACATTGTGATAGACACCTGAGAGCATACAGCTTTCGGTAGTATTTCCTATAAACTGTTCAGTATCAAAAAGCTGTTCGGATACTAATGGCAGTTTGGAAGTGAAATGGTGCATCGCTTTTAGGCGCATTGCTATGCCTGGGGCGATAGCTCCTCCGAGGTACTCTTTTCTATCGGTAACTATATCGAAAGTAATGCAGGTACCCGCATCGATGATAAGTACGTTGCGGTTGGGGAAACGTGTTACCGCACCTGCTACCAGAGCCAAACGGTCGATACCTAACGAGAGAGGGGTTGCATACTTATTGACGAAAGGCACAGGGGTTTCAGCAGTGAGGTATAACACATCTGGCAGGAGTTGTTCTAAGAAAGAGAAACGCTCTTTAACCCCAGTTACCACCGAAGCGATGATGCAATGAGTTACCTCGTTTAAAGGTACTTTGCTTAAAAAAGATTCTTGAAAACCCTCTTTGGCAAAGGAAAGAAAGAATGTTTGTATTCCTTTTTTGAACAGTGCTACTTTTATGGACGTATTACCTTCGTCTATTATTAAATTCATTTTCAAAAATCATTGGGTGTGTGATTATCCTGCAATAATTGCGCCAAAAAAAGAAGGTCTATTATTTCTTTTTATTTTACTCGTACTCGTGAGGAAGCTACTAAAGAGGCTAAAACGCCCAAAACTACAATCGTAGCCAATACAATGAGTACATTTAAAGGAGTAATGGCGACAGGGTAGGCTAAGGTAGGGCTTATCATTACAAACTGGAAATGTTGTTGTAAGAGGACTACCGCAACGCCTAAGGCAATGCCTATCAGAGCGCCGATTACCGATGCCATCGTGCCTTGCCAGAAGAATATCTGTCGCATTTGTTTTTCGTTCATACCGAGCGCATAGAGCGTTTGCAGGTCGTCTTTCTTGTCGAGTATCATCATAATGATAGCACCTACAAGGTTGAAAAGTGCAATGATGAGTACCAAGATGAAAATCAGATACACCGCTATATTTTCGGTATTGAGCATACGGTAAAGCGCATCGTTTAGCTGTACGCGGTTCTTGACTACTACGGGCTCTTGAAAGAGCTGTGAGAGCTGTTCGGCGACTTGCTTTTCATCAGCATTGGGGGCTAATTTCACTTCTATCGCTGAGACCTGCTTCTTACTTAGCCCCAATAAGAATTGGGCTTCGTCTAATGATGAAAATACGTATTTCTTATCTAATTCTTCTGTGAGTTGGTAGATGCCTTGTACTACTGAAAAGGCTTGACGGTAGGGCATTGGGTCGTTTAGGATACTGCCTTTGCCTGCCTTGGGAACTACTATTTGTAGGGGGGAAGAACCATCGAGGAGATTTAAACCGAGATTATTGAAAATAGTAGCGCCCACTATCACACTGGGAGGTGAGAGCTCCCAATTGCCCAGCACGAGGATACTATCGACATCGTTTACTTTGGGGTACTCAGCATCTACTCCCTTGATATAGGCGATGTGGTTCTTTTGGTTGTGAGTGAGAAACACCTGTTCTTCTAACACTTTGGTAAAGTGTGCTACCGATGAGAGTTGGCTTAATTTGAGTGTATCTTGATCGGTGAGTGATAGGTATTTTCCTGTTTTGGGAAACACTTTTAGGTCGGGGTCGAAAGTAGAGGAGAAGGAAAGCGTAAAGTTTTTGAGACCTGCGAAGCCGGCGAGCACAATAAAGAGGGCAGCACCGCCCAACACTACCACAAAAGCCGTAACCCTATTGATGATGTTGATAACGTTCTGCGAACTTTTGGCGAACATATAACGCCTTGCTATGTAGAAAATAGAAGTCATTGTTAATGATTAGTGATTAATGGTTAGTGGTTAATGACAGGTGCAAAGATATGGAGTAATTAGCAAATTGGCAAAATTTGGGAATTAGCAAATTCTAAAATACGTCATTACTGCCTTGTACTCATCTTGCGCTGTTAAGCAAGTGTCGAGCAAAAAGCCTTCTGTTTGTTCCCAATTTTGTAGCCCGCGATAGTAGAACCAACGGAGTTGTTCGGTAATGATAAAAGGAACTATGTTGTTAGCCAAACATTCTTTAAAGAGCAACAAACGCCCTATGCGTCCGTTGCCGTCTTGAAAGGGGTGAATGGTTTCAATACGCCAATGAAAATCGACCAAATCACGAAAGGTTTTGGTTTGTTTTTGGTGGTAATCGACTAACAAAGCGGTCATTTCCTGTTCTACATTTTCAGGCAGAGTGGTGGCATTGCCTCCTACTTCGTTAGGTAGTTTCTTATAGTCGCCTATCGCAAACCAATCTTTATTGCTATCGGAAGTATCTGCTTTGAGAATGCCGTGAAAGGTTTTAATCATCTCTTGGGTAAGAGGTTCAGTAGCGCATTCCAACATTGCATCAAAAGCCTTAAAATGATTAATAGCTTCGAGAATATCATCAATTTTTACTGCTTGCTGGGTAATGCCAATGGTATTGGTTTCGAAAATATAGCGCGTTTGTTCGTGTGTGAGCTGGCTACCTTCTATATGATTGGAATTATAGCAAAAATCTATCTGAGTGCGGTGATAAATACCGCCCTTTAGCTTTGTTTCTTTCTCTTGTAATAATTGTTTTAAAAGCATTTTATTTCTTTAATAATTTAGCTGTGTTCTTTTCTAATACTTTTAAACTCTCTAAGTATGATTCTTCAATAGGTGAAAGGGTTCTGGCTTCATAAGTGCGGTATTCTCGTGTTGCTTTTTTCTCAGCTTCGTCGTGACTAATAGTTCCCGCTCCTTTTAATACGCCTTTGCCATAATTGGCTGAAAATTTATCTAATTCATCTACCCAATCTTGCATATACATAGGGCTTTGTGTTTGTGCTTTAAGTTCAGCCAAATCAAAAAAAGCTGAAACAAGACGGTTTAGGCGAAATAATTCTTCTTCGGTGAGATAGTTTTTAGCGATTTTAGCTTCGTTCAAAGTAGGTAATGCTCCTTTAAAAGTAGTGAGTCCCATAAAATCTTTGGTACTATCAGCTCTGTTATAAATGAGTTCAGCTGAAGTTTGCAGGCTACTGGCGTAATGCAGTTTGTTTTGTACTACTTTGAAAAAAGTGAGAGTTGTTTCACTTTTAGGGTCGTAATCTTTACTGGTAGCATACAAATCTAACACTTGGCGGTATAAAGCTTTTTCACTTGAACGAATATCGCGAATTCTATTGAGTAGTTCTTTCCAATAATCACCTCCTCCATTGCCTTTGAGGCGCTCATCGTCCATCGTAAAACCTTTTATGATGTATTCTTTCAGTCGTTGTGTTGCCCATTGGCGAAAGCGAGTAGCAATACTACTTTTTATCCGATAGCCAACAGAGATAATCATATCAAGATTATAGTGTTTTGTAATGTAGTTTTTCCCATCAGGAGCAGTTGTTCGGAATTTCCGAACAACTGAATTTTCAATGAGTTCTCCTTCTTCAAAAATATGCTTGATGTGTTCACTTACATTAGCTTTGCTGGATTGATATAGTATAACTAATTGTGCTTGTGTAAGCCATACGGTATCCTCTTCAAGTCTTACATCTATTTGGGCTGACCCATCTTCTCGCTGATAGAATAAGATTTCTCCTTTTTGGTTTTCCATTTTTTGCAGGTTAAATTAGCAAACTTTTATTTTTACGTCATTTTTCTTTTGTAGAGCAAGTCTCGGTTTTCGATGGGGTTTTCTTCCTCTTTGAGGGATTGCTCAATACCCTCGATGTATTGCAAAGAATCGTCAATATAAAAAAACAACTCGGGCATACGACGGAATTGGTGTTTGGTGATTTGCGACAGTTCGTGCTTGATGAGGGGCGCATTAGAGGTTACACCTTTGAGCACCTCAGCTGCCTTTGCTTCTGGAAATACACTGAGGTACACCTTGGCTACTGATAAATCGACGGTTACATTTACTTTGGTTACCGAGATGAGTAGGTTTTGTTGCCCTGCATCGCGTATGGATTGCTGCAACACTTTGGCTAATTCTTCTTGAATAATGCCTGCTATTTTCTTTTGTCTGTTGTTTTCCATTAGTTTGTTTATTTATGGTGCAAAGATAGGGAATAATACTGATAATACCAAAAATGCCAAAAGAGCGGTAAAAATTAGGAAATTAGGAAATGAGAGAATGAGAAAATGAGAGAATGAGGAAATTAGCAGATTAGAGAATTAGAAAATGAGGAAATGAGAAAATGGAGTAAATGCTAATAATACCAGAAATGCCAATAATACCAGCAAGGGAAATGGACGGGTCGGACAGGTCAGAGGAGAGGTTGAGGAATTCGGAAGGAAACGGAGGGATTCGGAAGAGGAGAGGAAGGGTTTTTGATGAAAAAAGGGTGTAAGGAGGGTGGGGTTAGCTTATAGAGAGCTTATAGGAAGCTTATACGAATCTTGGACGATTGGTATAGGAAGGGTATATAAGTAATTGACTCATAGTACAATACAACAGTGCTAAAAATGGTAAAAACGGGGTTTCGAGGCGAAAGAAAAAGAATCCTCACCCCGTCCCTCTCCCAAGGAGAGGGGGAATGTAGTGACGGAAAAGGAGAAGAAAAATTAGAGAATTGGCAAATTAGCAAATTAGAAAATTAGGAAATTAGTTGGAGAGTCTCTGAGAGGTTTCTCCAACTATTAGCTACATTGGGTGCTTATATCTTCATATTTAAAAAGTTGGGAATCACGGTGTCGGCGGCTTTAAGGACTTCGGGATTGCCGACTCCTATTACTTTCATTCCGGCACTCTTGGCGGCTTGTACGCCTGCGGGAGCGTCTTCGAATACACAACAATCAGCAGGGGGAAGCCCTAAACCTTCGGCGGCTTTGAGGAATACTTCGGGGTCGGGTTTGGCTTTGCTTACCATTGTGCCATCGACAATAGCATCGAATAGGGGGAGAATGCCGGTGCGCTCCAACACTAAATGGGCATTACGGCTTGCAGAGCCCAAGGCTATCTTTTTGTGATGGGCTTTGAGGAGCTGTAAGAAGTTTAACACACCAGGGAGTAACTCGGAGCTATCGATACTACTGATTTGCTCTAAGTACAATTTGTTTTTGCGCAAGGCGGTATCGGTAAAGTCGGTTTCGGAGAGTGTTTTGCCTGCCCATTGGAGGATTTGGTGCAAAGAGACTTCGCGCCCGATGCCTTTCAGCTGTTCGTTATGCTGAGGAGTGAGCTCAAAATTAAATTCTTTGGCAATGGTTTTCCAGGCGATATAGTGGTATTTTGCGGTGTCGACGAGCACACCATCTAAGTCGAAAATATATCCTTTCATTTTTTTAGTTACTTGTTACGTCGGTCTTCACCCCAGAGTAGTTTATAGCGCAGGGTGTTTATAAAGCTGTCTCCGTCGAGGCGTATCATTTTCACGACAAAGGGAGCTTTACGGACTATAATGGAGTGTTTGTTAGCAATGGGCTTGATATGTGAGTCGAGCGACATTAAAAACTTCTTTTCTCTGCCTGATACAGTGAGTTTTACTTCGGTATCTTCGGGGATTACCAGCGGGCGCGCGTTGAGGTTGTGAGGGGCGATGGGGGTAATCACAAAGTTTTTGGCAGTAGGGAGTATTACAGGTCCGCCACAGCTAAGAGAGTAGCCTGTGGAGCCTGTGGGGGTGGAGATGATGAGCCCGTCAGCCCAATAGGAGGAGAGGAAATCGCCGTTGAGTTCAGTATCGATAGTAATCATAGAGGCGGTATCTTTACGAGTAAAGGTTATTTCGTTCAGAGCGAAGTTCACAGGGGCTACGGGTTCGCCTGTATCGGCGTAAACGGCTTCGATAACGGAGCGTTCTACTACTTTGTAATTTCGTTCGCGGAGTTGTGTTAGTACGTTTTTCAGGTCGTCTTTATGTGCATTTGCCAAGAAGCCCAAGCGTCCTGCATTGATACCGAGAATGGGGATTTGCAGGTTTCGTACATAAGTAACCCCTTTGAGCAATGTGCCGTCGCCACCAATAGTGAGCATTACATCGTAAGAGGAGTTGAGGTCTTCGAAGGAAGCAAAAGATTTTGCTTTGAGGAATTGCTCGGAGCGATCGTTGAGGTCGCTGAGGATTTCGCGTTCTATAAACACCTTATCGGAGGGCAATAGAAGGGTAAAAAGCTCATTGAGAATGGCTTCGTTTTCCTCGGAGTACTGACGTATGTAAATAGCAATCTTCATTTTAAGCAGAAAACTAAGAATTTTTGGCAAAGATACAACTTTTGAAGAAAAGGAGGGTATTTAAGAGGTTTTATTTTGGGTTGGGCGAGGGGAATTAAACCTTTAAAGAAGTATGGTTTACGTTATAGAAGCTGAATAAAAATCTAGGCTTCACTTTGTGAAATTGGTGAGTTCTTTTGCTTATTATTTTTTCTTGTTTATCTCAGAAAAAAGTAGTATATTTGCACTCGTGATTCGTTATACTAAAATAAATTAAATGGATTTTGAACGTATCAAAGAAAAGCTAGCTATCCTTGCTGATGCTGCCAAATACGACGTGTCTTGCTCGAGTAGTGGGAGTGCTCGTAAGGCGGTGAAAGGTGAATTGGGCAACGCTGCGAACTTCGGTATCTGCCACTCGTTTACTGAGGACGGCAGGTGTATTTCTTTGCTCAAAATCTTACTTACGAACCACTGTATCTACGATTGTATTTATTGTGTGTCGCGACGCAGTAACGATATACAGCGCGCTGCTTTTAGTGTGCAGGAAGTGGTAGACCTTACTATTAATTTCTACCGACGGAATTACATCGAGGGGCTGTTCTTGAGTTCGGGAGTGTTCAAAGACCCTAATACTACGATGGAACGATTGGTGCGTGTGGCTAAGAAGTTGCGGACAGAAGAGCGCTTTAACGGTTATATTCACCTGAAAACAATACCTGGGGCAAGCGAAGAACTGATTCACGAAGCAGGGCTTTATGCCGACCGTCTGTCCGTTAATCTTGAAATACCTACCAAAGAGGGGTTGAAACTGCTTGCGCCAGAGAAAGACCACCGGCAGATGCTTACCCCGATGCAACAGGTGAAGAACGAGTTGGCAATGCATTCGCTTGAAAAGAAGAAGTTTAAGCATACGCCTAAGTTTGCGCCTGCCGGACAGACCACCCAAATGATTATAGGCGCGACTGACGAAACCGACCATAAGATTATAAAGGTTGCCAGCTATATGTATGACAAGCTTGAAATGAAGCGAGTGTATTATTCGGGTTATGTGCCGGTATTGCAGGATAGTAGGTTGCCGTCTATCCACAGCCAAGTGCCCATAGTGAGAGAAAACCGCCTATACCAAGCCGATTGGCTGATGCGTTACTACGGCTTTGCTCCTGATGAGATTTTAGATGCTCGGCAACCGTTCCTCGATTTGGAAATAGACCCTAAATTAGCGTGGGCATTGCGTCACCCTCATCTTTTCCCCGTAGATGTGAACACGGCTCCGCGTGAAATGCTCTTGCGCGTTCCAGGGGTGGGAGTACGGTCGGTACAGAAGATACTTGCGGCGCGTACTTTTCAGAAGCTCACGTATTACTCGCTCAAACAAATAGGGGTAACCTTAAACAGAGCAAAATACTTCATCACTTGTAGCGGGGCTACGCCGTTGGCAGGCAGTATGGAACCCGCCAAACTTCGCCATTTGCTTATCGCTAATAGCCACAACAAGCATAAGGAGCTTTTCGGTGGACAGTTGTCGTTATTTTGATTAATAATTCTGTGTAAGCGATGGGTTCTTCTCCATTACGTCCTTAGGAAAGGGAACGATGTACATAGGCGAATTGGGAGGCAGGGTATAGGTGCGTTGCGGTACGGTGGTATTCACCAGAGGGAAGGTGCGTTGCAAGGTTTTGGCATAAGCACTCTCGGTGTTCAATCGTTTTAAATCGAAAAAGCGATTAAAGCCCATAGCGAGCTCTCTACGGCGCTCGTCGATGATGAGTTTTACGGTCTCCTCAGTAGTAGCAGGGGTAGCAAGGGTCGCACCATTGCCTTTTATGCGTTTGCTACGGAGGATATTTACGGTTTGCATCGCCCCACTGAGGTTGCCCAAGCGCGCTTTGCACTCGGCTAAAGTAAGGTACATCTCACCTGTTTTCATTCCTACGGTAGGGTAGAAGAACTTAGTGGCGAGCATATCCCAGTTGGCAGTACCCGAACCTTTATCGTTATAACGGTGGTTCTTATTGAAGAAGAGCTTGAAGCGCATATCGTTTTCGGCATCAAAAAGGTTGCAAAACTCAGGACTCACGGGGTAGATGTACCAAATATTCATCTCGGTATGTCCGTTCATATAGGCTAAGTTGAGCACTTCGAGGTTTTTATCTACTGTGATAGGGGTAGGACTTGCCTCATAAGCCACCATATCTATGAGTTGGTTGTTGTACGACAGACTCTTTTGGGCTGCCACTAATGCCTGCTGATATTCTCTTCTGAATAGGTGCACTCTGGCTTTCAAGGCATAGCCAAAAGCTAATGAGGGGTGATATACATTCACAGGGTGTTCTTGCAAAAGAGGTAACGCCGCCTCAATATCTTCTTGAATAAAATCATACACTTCTTTTACGGTAGCTTTGGTAGGGTGAGCTTCTAAGTCGAATTCACGCATTAGGCACACACCACCATCGGTAGCTGCTGTGGTAGGGTCGTAGCCTTTGGCGTAAACGTTTACCAGCATAAAATAATCAAAAGCTCTTAGCAAGCGGGCTTCGGCTTTGGCACGTGCTTTTAGTGACGCATCGCCTTTGGCTTTATCAACGGTAGTGATAATCATATTCCACCTACCTATATAGCTGTATACATTGTTATAAAAGGGTGACGACTCGATGTAATCGGCACGCGGGGCACTTTCTTCGTAATAGAAGTTGATGCTGTTCAAGTCGGGTGTCTTACCGATGATACTACTCTCCTTCACCCAGTTGTCGTCTACCAAAGTGCGGAAGTTAAAAGGAGGGTAGTTTTTAGTGGGGAGTACTACCAAATCGTAGTATTCCTCGGCGGTGTTGATAATCTTTTCACCTTTGGGAGTGAGGTCGGTGTATTTGTCGCAAGCGCTGAAAAACAGGGCTATGAATATGATGGTTTCAATTCTTTTCATTGTAAAATAATAGTAATTGATTAACAATATATTGTTACTTTTATGGATTGCCCCCTTTCTTTCGGAAAGGGGGAACGGGGGTTAGGCTTTTATATTACTTTCACTTTGTCAAAATCTAAGAACTTTTACAAAGTTTGTGATTTATGGCTAAAAACTAAATGATATACCGAAAAACGCTGCTGTTGCTACGGGCAGAGCGCGTCTTCCAGAGTTGAGGTGATAGGTTTCGGGGTCTATATCGTCGCCAGCAGCACACCAAGTGAGTAGGTTGTTGAGCTGAGCGGTAATTTTAGCCTCTTGTAAGCGCAATTTCTCGCAAATGTTTTTAGGAATATAACACGAAAATAACACATTGCGCCATTTGATATAATCGGCGTTTACCACGTGATTGTCGCCGAGTTGCCAAAGTGTATTCACCGTATTAGCAGTGCGTCTCAAAGTCGCTGGATAATCGAACGACATACGAGGCATATCAGTGGGGTTCGTAGCTGTCCAACGTTGGGTAATATCTCGATGGGTTTCGCTTTCTTGATTGATGGAATAAGTGTCTTTGCGAAGTTTATGTCCACCCGCATATATAAACATCGTACCGAACTCAAAAGCCTTATAGCGCAGTTGCAAGCTAAGGGCTCCGTTAAAGGTGGGGTTCATCGTTCCTAATCTTACGAGGGCATCTTCGCTTATGATATCTTTAATAGTGGGCACTCCATTGGCGTCGAAAGTGGTATTAGGGTTGCCGTTTTCGTCTAAATAAATAGGGTAGCCATTGGTGGTTCCCTTGTACCGATAGGCATAAAGCGAGTTAAAGTCGTCTCCTTGTTTGTAATAACGCAAGGGGTTACGAGCGTATTCCACAGCATTAGTAGGCTTGCTACTCACTTTCTCAATGGTATTTTTGTTGTAGGCAAAAGTAGTTCTTACAGTAAGTTGCAAATCTTTGGCTAACTCACGTGTAGCATTCAAACTCACTTCTATTCCTTTGTTCAGTAAAGCTCCGTTATTGATGAGTCGTCTTTGAGCACCTACGGTAGGGTCGAGTTCGGTCAGTACCAACAGGTCAGAACTGTAACGACGATAAAGGTCGATACTTCCTGAGAGCCAATACCACATACCGAAGTCAATACCTAAATTGGTGGTTTCAGTCTTTTCCCAACGTAATTTAGGGTTAGGCAAATCGGTATCGTTGAACTGTAAATACTGTTGGCTAGGGTAAGCGCCTCGCACATCGGTAAGCAAACGTCCGCGTAAGAAAGGCGTAGTAGTTTGGTCTACATTACCACTGACACCATAGGTAAGGCGCAGTTTTAGCAAGTTTACCACATTACCATAGAAGAAATCTTCGCGATGCAAATTCCAGCTACCGCCTACTGACCATAGCGGACGGTATTTGTACTTGGGGTCTGCCCCAAACATATCAGCTTGGTCTACGCGCACACTCCCTGTGAGGTTGTATTTCTGATGGTATGAATAGCCCAACGTGCTATAAAAAGAGATAAAGCGGTGTTTGGTCTCGCTTTGCTGATTACGGCTCAGCGATAGCGACTGCCTGCCGTAGAGATAGCTAGTAACACCCGGATTGTAGAGGTCTTTCCAGTTCAGGGTAGGGAAGGAGAGCGTTTGCTCGTCGTAACCATATTGCATTTCCTTAGTATTGCGCGGGGTGTAGTGCTGACGCATCTCGAAGCCCAATAGCGCTGTCACATTGTGTGCCTCCGCAAAAGTGCGATTGAAATCCAACTGCTGACGGAAGGTATAATGCTGTGTTTGCCCTTTCTCCTGTTCGTAATAACCGCCTTCGGGCAGTTCAGAAGAGAATTTTTGAGTAGTAGCGTCTTGTTTTACCAATTGGTTGTGGCGCAAACGCATATAATAAGTGTCTTTGCCAAAGAAAGTTTCACTGTTGCGAGTGTTTAACTCATATTGAAAATAGCTTTGGTATTGCAAGCCTTTGAGGATAGATACTTGCAGATTTGCAAACGGACGCAAACTGAGGTTGTACTGTTTTTGATGTTCTTGCGCTATCGATTCCAATAAATTGAAGCTATACGAGCGGAAAGCATCGTTGTCCGCAATTTGTTCTAAAATATGTCCGTTTATGGGGGCAACTAAATTAAAACCCGCATACGGATTTGTTCCCAATAGCCGAGTGTAACGCGGTTGCTTTAAGTAATCGGTATACAAATTCCGCACTTGTTCAGCTACGGCATCAACAGCGGTATATCTGCCATTCACCCCTATGGTACTTTTTAGCCAAGGCGTGAGCTGGTAAGTGTTTTTTAAATAAAGGTTCAGAGCGCGCGTCTTTTCGGTAACAATACGCTCATCGGTGTCTTCATATTGCAACGAAGCGTAATTCTGACTGCGGTTATTACCACTTTCTACGCTTATATTGTAGCGTTTGCTGATGATAGGTTGCCACACATAACGCTTGAAGTCGCGAAGGTAATCGCGGTTGCGCCACTCGTTAAGCGTACTGTTCACCTCTTGCTGGCTGAGTTTTCCTTTGGCTTGGTCGCGGTATAGCTGGAAGAGAGGCGAGTAATACCTCACTGTTTGCCTGCCCCCAATTTCTCCGTAGGAAGCAAAAAGGTCATCTACATTGCCATTGCTATCAGCCAATTTGCTTTGGTAGAAAGCCGTTTCGAGGTCGATAAGATCGGACGTCGAAGCGTAGCGCATACGGCTCATATTAGGTTTGAAAGTATAGAACAGGTCGGTGTGCACGTTGATACGCAAACCATTCTGTAAGCCCTTTTTGGTAACAATCACAATCACCCCATTGGCAGCGCGCACCCCGTAGATAGCCGTCGCAGCAGCGTCTTTCAGTACCGTTACCGACTCGATATCTTTGGGGTTGATATCTTCTAATGGCGTATCGGTAGGGATATCGTCAATCACCACCAAAGGCGAATAGCCCACATTGCCCGAAAAAGTACCTACCCCGCGCAGTATAGGCACCTCTTTCCCTGTAAAAGGGTCTTTTGTAAAGCGCACACCTGCTATTTGTCCCTCAATAGCCTCTTGTACGGTTCTATTAAGCTGACGGTTGAGCTGGTCTGTCCTTATTTTGGTATAAGCTGAAGTAGTTTGCTCTTTGTGAAGATTTTGGTAGCCCGTAGCCACTACATCGGTAGAACTTAAAGTGATAATCTCCGGTTCCAAATGCACTTTTAAGAAAGGTTGTTCAGCCGAAACGGTAAATTCACGTGATTTCATACCTAAGTACGAAATCCTTATCACTTCTCCTGCTTTTGCAGAAATCCGAAATTCCCCTTTGATATCGGTAAGGGTTCCCATAGATAGCAGTATATTGTCGTTTTTAACTACTACTGCTGCACCTTCCAAAGGGTGGTTTGTCACATCGGTTACTTTGCCCGATACACTAATCATTTGGGCGAAAGCGCCCACAAAGCAGCAGAGGAAGAACCCCCACGCTATTACATATTTTTTCATAAACGGTCTTATTGGTAAACAATACCTCTTATAAACATTTTATATACATTAATAAAGTCATCACTCTCGTCCCACTCCTCCCATAAGTCCAGCAGGTCAAAAAACTATCTTTCAATCGCTTTTCCGTCACTACATTCCCCCTCATAGAGGAAGTCCGCGAGAGCGGAGTATGTGAGAAGGGGGAGGTTTCTTTTGGTTTTCCACCACCACACACCCACTAAACTCCTCTCACAAATTTCCTAATCTCCAAATTTGCTAATTTGCTAATTCTCTTTCCCGTCACACTTCCTCCTAGTGCCTATGGCCTAAGGCCTATCACCTCTTCCCTTTTCTTTCGCCTCGAAACCCTGTTTTTAACATTTTTAGCGTTGTTGTATTATATTATGAGTCAACTATTTATATACCCTTTCTATACCAATCGTCCAAGATTCGTATAAGCTTCCTATAAGCTCTCTATAAGCTAACCACACCCATCTCATAGCCTTTTTTCATCAAAACCCCTTCTTCTCCTCTTCCGAACTTTTCCGTTTCCTTCCGAAACCTCCAACCCCTCCTCTAACCTGTCCGTCCCGTCCATTCCCTTGGTGGTGGTATTATTGACATTTCTGGTATTTTTGGCATTATTGGCATTTACCCCATTTTCTCATTCTCTCATTTTTTCATTTTCTCATTTTCTCATTCTCTCATTTTCTCATTTGCTAATTTTCTCATTCTCTCATTCCCCCCTCTGTATGCCCTCAAACACTTTTTTAACGGCGACAAAAGTAGTAAATAGAGTCGAACTACGCAAATTATTTTGAAAGAAACTAAATTACACTTCCGGTAAGTACTGCCAATAGCGTTTCGGCATATTCCTCATTTGGTATTTTGCGTTCTTGCGCTCGGCTATGTTAATATGCTGAAAATAAGTCTTCCAAAGCGTTTGATAAGCATCAGCAGTAGCCGGAGTAAGTGCTCCAAAATGCTTATCCGCAGGAGTAAAAGGCAACACCTCGTGTAGATTGTAAATAAAACCATAACCCCGTTCAGGGTCGTAAAGCACCCACTGTTGGTCAGAAAAACGCGTTTTGAAATGAGGAACAACCAGTGGCAACACATCATACTCAGGTACTATTTTGGCAAAGTAAAGTTCGCCTACCTTTTCAAAACGCACAAACTCTTTCATTCGGTGTACTTCACGCCCCACACTCTTAGCCGCTTTGTGTATAGAGGCAATAGCCCTATGGGCAAAGTTCTCCAACACTTTCCCCTCAGGGTATTTCACCATCAGCCTAATAGCCTCCAATAAGTAGTCTTCCATATGTGTTTCTTCCGATAAGAAAGCCCTTAGCACAATCGCCACCCCTTCTTTACCCCAACACTGTTCTATTTTGGTAAGTACCCGTTGCGCTTTCTTAGCATTGGTATACACCGTTTCCTCCTCGCCAAAAAGCAAAGGCGCAAACCGATGTCTCGCTACAATAGTCACCTCGTTGTAACGATACTCAAAAACAGCAAATACCGCTGTGAGGAACCCCTCAAAAGTACTGTCGTATACCAAATGTTTCAAAGCCAAATACAGTTAAATAG
The DNA here is from genome assembly GCF_000277665.1 of Capnocytophaga sp. oral taxon 335 str. F0486. Lineage (NCBI taxonomy): Bacteria > Pseudomonadati > Bacteroidota > Flavobacteriia > Flavobacteriales > Flavobacteriaceae > Capnocytophaga > Capnocytophaga sp. oral taxon 335. The sequence continues at coordinate 73,297 of NZ_AKFR01000006.1, forward strand.
GCAAAAGCCCGCAAATATACTTCTTTTTTTATTTTAATAATATGTTTTAACAATAATCACCGTCCCCACATTCCTCCTTTGTAGCTTGTCCCCCTCGCCTTTGGAGAGGGGGAACGGGGGTGAGGACGTAATGCCTCACACCTCCTCATTTCCTCATTTTCTCATTCCCTCATTTTCTCATTTCCTCATTTTCTCATTTCCTCATTTTCTCATTTCCAAATTTCCTCATTTTCTCATTCCCTCATTTCCTCATTTCCTCATTTCCTCATTCCTCCTTTGTAGCTTGTCCCCCTCGCCTTTGGAGAGGGGGAACGGGGGTGAGGAAAATTATATCCATTTCAAAAAATATTTATACCTTTGCACTACGCATTAATACTTTATTATGAAAGACGATTTGTTGTATCTTATTGCCTTAAAGAAAATCCCTCTCATAGGCGATATAACTGCCAAGAAGCTTATCTCCCACTTTGGAAGTGCTCAAAACGTATTCGCTCAACCCAAAAGTGCCTTAGAGAAGGTAACAGGTATTGGCTCTAAGATTACTCAAAACATACTCAGTGCTCGGTGTTTGCACGAAGCAGAAACCGAATTGCAATTCACTCAAAAGCAAAACATCAGCATTATAACCTATACCGATGAACAGTATCCCTCCTCTCTCAAACAATGTGTAGATAGCCCTATACTGTTTTACCAAAAAGGAAATATCCACTTGCAAAATAAACGACTGCTCAGTATTGTAGGCACTCGCAATATTACCAGCTATGGCACAGCTTTTTGCGAAAAACTCATCGAAGAACTCGCCTCGTTAGATGTGGTAATCGTCAGTGGGTATGCCTATGGAGTAGATATTACCGCCCATAAGGCAGCGATGAAACACCGCCTACAAACGGTGGCTTGTCTTGCTCACGGACTCAATACTATCTACCCCGCTACTCATAGTAAGTATTGTGAGGCAATGGAAGAAAACGGCGGTTTCATCACCGATTTCAGTAGCCAGAGTCCGTTCGATAGAAAGAATTTCCTCAGCCGTAATCGCATTATCGCAGGGCTTTCACAGGCGACCGTAGTTGTTGAGTCGGGACTAAAAGGAGGTAGCTTAGTCACTGCCGATATAGCTTTCTCCTACAATCGCGAAGTATTTGCCGTGCCAGGGCGCACCACCGACCCGTATAGTATGGGGTGCAATGAACTGATACGCAACGGTAAAGCAACCCTACTCACCTCAGCCAAAGACCTCATATACCAATTAGGTTGGGATACCCCAGCCCCAAAAGCCGTACAGCAAGAACTTTTTGTAACTCTTTCTCCTGAGGAAGAAACTATTAGCGCATTTCTCAAAGCCAATGGCAAACAAAGTTTAGACGAGCTCGCCTTGGGGTGCCAAATGCCCATCTACCAACTCTCCAATCTCCTCTTTCAAATGGAAATCAAAGGAGTGATAAAACCCCTTCCAGGCAAGAGGTTTGAAGCAATCTAATTACTGAATCCTAATCCCTTGAACAGAAAAATCATACATATCGATATGGACGCCTTCTATGCTTCGGTAGAACAGCTCGACTACCCCGAACTGCGTGGGAAAGCAATTGCAGTAGGCGGAGGGGAACCACGCGGTGTGGTTGCTACTGCCAGCTACGAGGCGCGCAAGTTTGGGGTGCGTAGTGCTATCAGCGGGGCGCAAGCGCGCAAACTGTGCCCACATCTCATTTTTGTAAAACCTCGATTCGAGCGCTACAAGCAAATATCGATGCAAATACGCGCTATTTTCCACGAATATACTGATTTGGTCGAACCTCTTTCCCTTGATGAAGCTTACTTAGACGTAACCGTAAACAAAAAGAGCAACCCTTCGGCTACCCTTATCGCCCAAGAGATTCGCCAACGCATCTTCCAACAAACCGGACTCACGGCTTCGGCAGGCATTTCGGTAAATAAGTTTATCGCTAAAATCGCCAGCGACTACCGTAAGCCCAACGGACAAACCACCATCACCGAAGCCGAAGTGCAAGATTTTTTAGACAGACTCGATGTGCGCAAGTTCTACGGCATTGGCAAAGTAACAGCCGAGAAGATGTACCAGCTGGGGATATTTAAAGGGAAGGACTTGCGCGAGAAATCATTGGAGTTCTTAGAGCGGAATTTTGGTAATAGTGGTCATTATTACTACGAACTCTCACGAGGCATTCACCGCAGTGAGGTACAGCCTTTCAGAATACGCAAATCAGTAGGTGCAGAAGAAACTTTTGTCGAGAACCTCACCAGCGAAGTGTATATGCTACGCGAACTCGACCATATAGCCGAAGATGTAGCCCGTCGTCTCGACAAACAGCAAGTAGCCGGCAAAACCGTTACCCTGAAAATCAAATACAGTAACTTTACGGTGCAAACGCGCAGTAAAACCCTTAAAGATTTCATAAGTAGTAAAGACGACATACTCTTGCACATCAAAGAACTGCTCTATCAAGAACGCCCTGCCGAATCAGTACGACTCTTAGGCATCTCGCTTTCTCACCTCAACAACGAACCCGAAAAAGAAGAAGTAAAGAAGCCAATGTACATACAACTAAAACTAGAATTCCCAGATTGATAAGAAAGAGTTATCGCTATACCTCTAACCTGTCCGATTTGCTCGATAAAGTCTGACCTGTCAAAAAACTATTTTTATCACTACTCATTTGCTAATTCTCTCACTTGTTAATTTCCCGCCCGTCGTGCTACGACTGCCGGTACGACTCGTACCTAATTCTTTAATTTTCTAATTTCCTAATTATTTCATACCTTTGCGTCCTAAAATAAAATCATTTATGGAACAAACTTTACCCGCAGGACACCCCGTGCATACCTATATGCTTGAAGCTGAACTTATTTACTCACTTATGGACGAGTTGCTCAGCATAGACCCTCATACCGACTATCAGAAATTCTACAACGTGTTCAACCATTTGGCAACGGTAGAAAAACACTTTGCTCGCAAGGAAAACCAGCTCTTCCCTTTCTTAGAAAAACGCGGTTGGACGAATCCTTCACAAAATATGTGGTCTTTCCACGACACCATTCGCGATATCTTCCGCTTGGTACGCAAAAACTTAGAAGAAAAAGACCTTGATGCGGCGCAAACCAATGTGCGCTATATCGAAGATAACTTAGGTCGTTTGCTAAATGTAGAAGCGAATATCCTGTTCCCTAACGCCTTGCAATTACTCACCGAAGAAGATTGGATTGAAATGCGCAAAGGCGAAGAGGAAATAGGTTGGATGCTGAAAGAAGAACCTGCCCCTTACCCTAATAGCAACCCCGGCGAACCGGTGTACGTACACCCTTCAATGGATACGGAACCCCGCACCGATGTGCAATTTAGCGACGATGCTACGCATTACGACGAGGGTTATATGACGGTTGAACAGGTAAACCTCTTGCTCAAAACCCTCCCTATTGATATTACTTTTGTAGATGAACACGATCGTGTGATTTTCTACAACCGTGGCGAAGAACGCGTATTCCCTCGCAGTGCCGGTATCATAGGGCGTGAAGTGAAGTTCTGCCACCCTCCTAAGAGCGTGGGCACGGTGCTTAAAATCGTAGAGAACTTCAAAGCAGGTACTCAAAACGAAGCTAATTTCTGGTTCAATTATCGCGGTCGCCTTATCTATGTGCGTTATTTTGCTGTGCGCGATAAAGAAAAGAACTACAAAGGCGTGATTGAAATGTCGCAAGACATCACCGATATTCAAAAAATAGAAGGCGAACGCCGTTTATTGGAGTGGGATAACTAATGAAAGACTTATTCGGACAAGCTATTTTAGATTATCAGCAAGGGCAATACACCGAAGATATCAAAACGGAAACTACCATTTCCGAAGAAGATGTATTGCCCTTGCCTTATTTGTTTCGTTCCTTTGAACAGATGCCTGCGTTAGAGCAAAAAGCCCTACAAATGGCAAAAGGGAAAGTATTGGAAGTGGGGTGTGGAGCAGGCTCTCACGGACTCTATTTGCAGAACGAACGCAAGCTTGAAGTACATTCTATCGACCTATCACCTAAGGCTATTGAAGCGTGCCTGTTGAGAGGTTTACGCAATGCCAAAGTGCAGAATGTATTGGAAACAACAGGGCAGTACGACACTATTCTCTTACTGATGAATGGTGCAGGTATGTGTGGACGATTGAAACAAATGGGTGCTTTTTATGCTCATCTGAAAACACTCTTAGCTCCACACGGACAAATCCTCACCGATTCTTCTGATATTATCTATATGTTCGATGAGAACCCCGATGGCAGTTATGATGTACCGCTCTATTTCGATTATTACGGAGAAGTAGATTACGTGGTGAAGTATAAAGGTCGAAAAGAAAAGCCCTTCCCCTGGATGTATGTAGATTACAACACTTTACAAAACGTAGCAATTTCAGTAGGCTTACAATGCGAACTCATCGCCGAAGGTGAACATTTTGATTACCTTGCAAAATTAGCAGATTAGTAAATTAAAAAAATGATTGGGTAGCTTCACATTTTCTAATTATCTCATTTTCTAATTATCTAATGTCAAAGTATTTATGCATTTGTAAAGAGGCTTTCCACTGAGGGTGAGCCATTACGTAATCTACAATTTTAGGCATTATCTCAGCGCGTTTGCTCCACTCGGGTTGGAGGTAAAGTAAGCACTCAGGCGATACTTGCGATGCCATTTCTTCGGCAAAAATAAAATCGTGATTGTTATAGATTACCATTTTGAGCTCATTAGTTTTTTGAAGAACGTCTCCTACGGGACGTTTTATTTTTTTAGGCGATAGGCATATCCAATCCCAAGAGCCTGATAACGGGTGTGCTCCTGAGGTCTCTATATGAGTGCGTGCACCTCCTGCTCTCAGCTTTTCGGTAAGTAAAGTTAAGTTCCACATCAGTGGTTCACCCCCTGTAATAATGATGGTTTTGGAGTGTGTTAAGGCTTCGGCTACAATGGTATCTACGGGCACTAAGGGGTGAGCTTCGGCTTGCCAACTATCCTTTACATCACACCAATGGCAACCCACATCACAACCGCCTAAGCGAATGAAATAAGCTGCTGTTCCTTTGTAGAAACCTTCGCCTTGTAAGGTATAAAAAGCCTCCATCAGGGGGAGGAGTTCCCCCTTCTGCAAGGCTATCTGTGTATCTTTGTTTAGCATTTATTATTCGTAATTAGCCACATCTAATATCCACGGATCGGGGATTTCGGTGTTTTCGCGTACTTCTTCTACCTTTTTCATAGCTTCGTCATAGGTATTATAACGGGCTATATAAATGTAGTTTAGTACTTGGTCTTTATTGTAATACACTTGGGCATCATAACCCCATTTCTTCATTTCTTCTACCCGTTTGTTTACATTATTGAAGTTTAAGAAGACTCCCACTACCACATAATAACCCTGCTGAGTATCGGTGACTTTCAGTTTGCTTATTCTCGTTGAACGGTGTATTTGGGTAATCTCCTTTGGATTATTTTCTATTTCCAAAGCGGTAAGGAACAAATAATAACGGTCGCGACTACGTGTATAACTCAAATCTAATGAATTGGTGTTGTTAGGAATCAGGTATTGATTGTCGTTTTTGATATCCATACGGAAGATATCAAAGCCTAAGGTGTTTTCGCTGTTAGGGGTGCGTGTTTTTACTATCTCATCGTTATTTGTAATGGCACTGCTAAAAAAGTTTTGATTAGGGCGCCATTTGCTTTCCAAAGAGGAGGTTTTACCGCTGGCAGGTACACCAACGGCTACGTTATCACCTGCCATATTAAAGTCGCCTTCGAGGGCTACTCCCATAATACGCGTTTTAAAGTCGCCTGCCTCAGGGGTTTTAAATCCACTAAAAGTAAAGGTTTTGGAAGCCTCATTAGTAATAGCCGAAAAGCCATCGTAAGTAATGATTTTCTTCACATTGCTATCGGGGTTTTCGTATACTATTACTAACGCCCAGCCTGCTGCCGAACCGCCTTCAATTTGCCCCAAAGCAGCTTTTACATTGGCTACGGTATAATCGCCTTCTATTTTAGTTGCCGGAGCTAAAAGATTGGTGATATTGGCGTAATACACATAAGGCGCTGAATTTTTTAGCTCATCGTCGGTGCGTCCGTCGTAAATAAGTTCACCAGCGATAGGAGTATAGGTATTGGTTTCGGGTATTTTCAGTAGTACACTACTGGCGTCTCCTCTATTAGTATCAACAGGGATATTTTTATTACCTCTTAGGGTGCCCTTAGCATATGGATAGGTAGCCGACCAATACAAACCTGCATAAGCTACCTTTCCGCCTGTTCCTTCGTAAGAGAAATTCGCACTACTAGATGAAAACGTATTAGGGTCAGCATCGATATCGATGTATTGCATATCGAACTCGTCGTTGAGTTTAGCTTTCGGGCTACGGTCGTTATAAGGGTCGTTAGGGCTATTGCGTTTTTCTTTACAGTTAAGAATGTTATTCCCTATAATTTTGATATCCCCTTTGATAAAGGTTTCGTACCTAATGTTAAAATCGGTAGTAGATTGTGCTTTTAGGGAGAAAGCGAGTCCCACAGAAGCGAGCAATGTGATGATATGTTTCATAAACTTACTATTTTCTTGGCAATTCGGAGGGCTTCGGTGCCTTGTTCGAGAGTGACCATAGGGGTCGTATCGTTTACTATGGCATTGGCAAAGCTTTCGAGCTCGTCTAAGATAGCATTATTATTTTGTATTTCGGGATATTCGAAATAGATTTGACGACGCTCTCCTTCTGCATTTTGGAGTATCATATCGAAGTCTCCTGGTACTTCTGGAGCGTCTTTCATCTTCACTACTTCTACTTTTTTCTCCAAAAAGTCTACGGATATATAAGCGTCTTTCTGGAAGAAACGGCTTTTGCGCATATTCTTCATAGAGATACGACTGGCAGTGATATTGGCTACACAACCGTTTTCAAACTCCAAGCGGGCATTAGTAATATCGGGGGAATGACTAATAACCATTGCACTACTTGCCGAAATGTGTTTTACCTTAGATTTTACGACGCTTAGGATTACATCGATATCGTGAATCATCAGGTCGAGTACTACGGGCACATCGGTACCACGAGGGTTGAACTCAGCTAAGCGGTGTGCCTCGATGAACATAGGGTTGTGAATTTGGTCGCGTACGGCAATAAAAGCCGGATTGAAGCGCTCTACGTGTCCTACTTGTCCTTTCACGTGGTGTTCTTTGGCAAGAGCGATAATCGCTTCGGCCTCTTCTACCGTAGTGGCGATAGGTTTTTCGATAAAGAGGTGCTTGCCTGCTTTGATAATCTTTTCGGCACACATAAAATGGTTGAGGGTAGGGGTTACGACATCTACCATATCACATTCGGCGATGAGCGCATCTATACTATCGAAACGCTTGTAGCCAAACTCTTCGCTTACTTTTTTAGCGTTTGCTTCATCGGGGTCGTAGAATCCTACGAGTTCGTATTTTTCGGATTGGTTGAGCAATCGCAAATGTATCTTTCCTAAATGTCCTGCACCGAGGACGCCAGCTTTTAATTTTGTCATTTTAATATCCTATTTTGGCGCGTACCCTGCGCAAAGTTTCATCGGCTATGCGGTGTGCTTTGGCAGCACCTTCTTTTAATATAGCATCGAGTTCGCTTAGATGCTCCATATAGTAAACGTAGCGCTCGCGTGGGGTCGCAAATTTTTCTAATATGAGTTCGTAAAGGGTTTGTTTGGCTTGACCGAAGCCATAACCTCCTGCGCGATAAGCTTCTTCCATCGTTAGTATTTGCTCAGGAGAAGCTAACAGGCGGTAGAGTCTCATCACGTTGCAAGTATTGGGGTCTTTGGGTGCTTCCAAAGGAGTACTATCGGTTTGGATTGCCATTATTTGCTTGCGGAGTTGTTTTTCGGGCAAGAAAATATTGATAAAATTGTTGCGTGACTTGCTCATCTTTTCGCCGTCGGTACCTGGTATAATCATTATTTTCTCCTCTATTTTAGCTTGTGGCAATACGAAGGTTTCGCCCATTTGGTGATTGAAACGAGAAGCTACATCGCGCGTAATTTCGAGGTGTTGCAACTGGTCTTTACCCACAGGTACGACCTCAGCATCATACAAGAGTATGTCGGCTGCCATTAGCATAGGGTAAGTGAAGAGCCCAGCATTTACGTCTTGCAGATAGTCCATTTTGTCTTTAAACGAATGGGCGAGGGTGAGGCGTTGGTAAGGAAAAAAACAGGACAAGTACCACGAGAGTTCAGCGGTTTGTGGTACATCGCTCTGGCGGTAAAAGGTTACTTTATCAGTATCTAAACCGAAAGCCAACCAAGTGGCAGCAACGCTATAAGTGTTGGCGCGGAGTTGCGCACCGTCTTTTATTTGAGTAAGGGAGTGCATATCGGCAATGAACAGAAACGATTCGTTAGAAGGGTCTGATGCCATTTGCACTGCGGGGAGGATTGCTCCGAGGATATTCCCTAAGTGGGGAGTACCTGTACTTTGAATGCCTGTTAATACACGAGCCATTGTTTTATTAAAATAATAAGTTAAGAAAGTGCAAAGGTATGAAATAATTAGGAAATGAGAAAATTAGAGAATTAGGAAATTAGAGAAAAGGCATTAGCCCTTAGGCCATAGTGTCATATCCTGAAATAGGTTTACACTAAAAACCATAAAAAGATATGACAATAGGGAGGAAAGAAACAGTTCGGTACAGTGATTGCTTTAAGTTGAGTATCGTAGAAGAGATTGAGAGAAACGGATTGAGTATTGAAAACTGCCGACGCAAGTACGGCATTGGAGGAAGTACAACGATTCAAAAATGGCTTAAAAAGTATGGTAAAAATCACTTATTAAATAAAATAGTACGCGTGGAAACAATTGATGAAATCGGGGAGCTTCAAGCTCTTAAAAAGGAGTTAAAAGCCCTTAAAGAGGCTTTTGCTGAAACGACTTTAGAGAATAAAGTTTATAAGACTTATTTTCAAATTCTTGGTCAGGAAACAGGAATGGGCGATGAAATAAAAAAAAAGTTAGAACAAGAGTTATTGAAGTACTTTCCAAAACAGAAAAGATAAGCGCTCTTTGCAAGTGTTTTGGTATTAGTAGACAAGCTCATTATAAAGCAGTTAAATCGTTTAAGGAGGTAGCACTCAGTGAGAGTATAATTATTGAGATGGTACAGGAAATACGTCGAGAACTGCCCAAGATAGGAGGAAAGAAGCTTTATTATATGTTATCAGATAAGATACATCAGGTAGCAAAAATAGGGAGAGATAAGTTCTTTATGATATTGAATAATAATGATTTACTTATTCAA
>NZ_AKFR01000007.1:0-3326 GCF_000277665.1 Capnocytophaga sp. oral taxon 335 str. F0486
CAGTTCAGTAGCAAAATTGTTTGAAGATTTTGCAGGTGAACCCGTAAAAGGAAAGAAACTAGCATTTATTCTAACAGCAAGTTTGGTAGAAAAAGTGCGTTTTTATGTCGATGACGATAGAAAAGCCTTTGAAAAATTAGGTCTTATCATAGAAGAATTAGAAGTTTCTACCGCTACTACCGAAGAGGTAGCCCAAGCATTAGAGCGGAATGATTATATTTTTATTTCTGGAGGGAATACATTCTACCTAATGCAGGAACTAAAAAAGAAAGGAGCTGACAAACTACTTATTGAACAAATTAATAACGGAAAATTGTACATAGGCACTTCGGCAGGTTCTGTTATTGCTTCACCTAATATTGAATTTGTTAGCGATATGGACGAACCCAAAAAAGCCCCTGAACTAACAGAATATTCGGGGTTGCATTTGGTAGATTTTTATTTATTACCTCATTATTTGAACTTTCCTTTTAAGGAATCTTCTCAAAAAGTAGTAAACGAATATTCACCCAAAATAGATTTGCGACCTATTTCCAACAATCAAGTAATTACTGTTTTAGGTAATGAAATAAAAACACTTGAAAACCCAAACGAGCAGCAAAGAAATAGTTTTAATGATGTCTAAGCTCCCAAAACTCTATATCATAGCAGGTTGTAATGGTGCGGGAAAAACCACTGCTTCCTTTACTATTTTACCCGAAGTACTTGGTTGCAAAGAGTTTATCAATGCCGACGAAATCGCTAAGGGGCTATCGCCTTTCCAGCCCGAAAGTGTGGCTATGCAAGCAGGGCGAATAATGCTCGCTCGTATGGACGAATTATTGCAAAAAGGAGAAACTTTTGCCTTCGAAACTACTTTGGCTACTAAAAGCTATAAGCAAAAAATAGAATGGGCACAAGCTAATGGCTATGAGGTTACGCTGTTGTTCTTTTGGTTAGACTCACCCAATATAGCTAAAGAACGGGTCGCCCAGCGAGTTGCTGAAGGAGGTCATAGTATTCCCTTAGAAACCATTGAAAGAAGATATTATAACGGCATTGCCAATCTCTTTACTATCTATATAGATATAGTAGATATTTGTTATATATTTGATAATTCAGAAGGGAGAAAGGAACTTATAGCTCAAAAGGAAAGGCATAAGGATATAGTAATTTATAACAACGACAAGTTTAACTTGATGAAAAATAATGATGAAAGAGGAAATAACTAAAAAAGAGAGTCTAAAAGACAAACTTTTAAAAGGTTTAGACCTTGCTTATGAGCGAATGATTGCCGAAAAACGCAAGAATAACCAAAAGATTGTGGTGCGCCGCGAGGGAAAAATCGTAACTATCACTCCATAGGAATTAGCAAAAGTATCAATTAACACATTAATTAACGTCAGTTCGATATAACAAAACACTGATTTACAATTATATTTGCATTACAATCTGTGTAAATCCAGCAGCGCCAGCTACCTATCCGTGCATATTATATTTGTCAGTTATCAATTGAAAGACTATCCGTGTTAAATTCGTGTAATCCGTGCGAGAGCTAAAAAACAGCGAAGCTGTTTATTTATTTGATTAATAAATGTTTAACTATATATTTCTTACAACGAACTCACATTAATTAAGTTTATGACCTAAGACATTAAAAACAGGAAAGGGGTTCAAAAGGCGGTAGATATCCCTGCCGAAGTACTTTCGCTACTAAGTGCGGGCAGCATAGAAACGGTAAACCTTACCGAATGGTTAGCAATAGACCATTCACAGAATACTATTAGACTTATAGGAGCATTGTTATATGAAAAATATGCAAATACTGACCTCTATGATCCTTTGTTTAAGCAACTCATACACTTAATACCAAATCATAGAAGAAGACGATGACGACCGCCAAGAGGAACTAATGGAGCTATTTGATAGCAATGTACCTCACCCTGAAGGCAGTTCGTTGTTATTCTATCCGGAAAACTACAACGCCCGCACTATGACGACCCCACCGTCGAGGAAGTAGTAGACAAATGCTTGGCGTATCAACTGATTATAATTAACTAATAAAAATGTGTCAATTGGCAAATATACTAATTAACAAATTACACAATGACCACAAACGAGTATCATCAACCCATAGGGGAGGCATTACCTGATTTTTCAGTAGGAGAACCCCCTCATATAACTCTTTTAAAGGGAAATTATTGTCTATTGGAACCTCTTTCTGTAGAGAAACATTTAGACGATTTGAGTGATTTCTATTTGGAAGCCAATGCCGTGATACCTGATTGGACGTATCTACCTATAGCTCCTATGAAGGATAAAGAGGAGTTGCACGCTTTACTCACTGAGCAGGAAGCCTCTGCTGACCCTTATTTTCTGACAATTGTAAATAAGCAAACACGAAAAGCCGTGGGTACGCTCTCTCTAATGCGTATAGACCCTAAAAATAGAGTGATAGAAGTGGGATGGGTTATCTATTCGCCGGCTTTGCAGCGTACGCGTATGGCTACAGAGGCGCAGTATTTGTTGGCAAAATATGTGTTTGAGACCCTCCGGTACAGGCGTTACGAATGGAAATGTGACAGTCTTAATGCGCCTTCTCGGCGTGCTGCCGAGCGCTTGGGGTTTGTATATGAGGGTACGTTCAGGCAAGCCGTAGTTTACAAAGGGCGTTCACGTGACACCGCTTGGTTTACTATGATTGATAAGGAATGGACTGTCAATAAATGTATTCTTGAACAATGGCTCTCCCCTGAGAATTTCGACTCGCAGGGTAAGCAACAGAAATCTTTGAAGAAGTTGAGAGAATTAGCAAAAGAATAGATGAATCAATAGTAAAACCTTACATTTTAAATAACTCTGAATGACTTCCAAGTCTCATCAAATAAATTACTTTTTCATCATCAGAATTACAATCCTAAAAAAATAGGATAATCGACTTCATTAATCGTTGCTTGTAATACAATTGAGTTCATAATACTTCTTGTTTTTTTTCTCAAAGGTACTGTAAGTTCCACTAATAATTGCAATTTTAAGTAGTAATTTTTAGTAAAACTTTTATTTTTCAGAGGGTTTTGCCTCTAAGGGGCAACCCTCTGAAAAATAAAAAAAGAGAAAAAACTATAAAAGTCTTTTCTCTTTCAAAATAAATGCTTTTCTTTGTAAATGACAATGAAAGAATATAAGCATTTAAATTTGGTGCAAAGGTCGGTAATTTCTGCTTTAAAAGCAAGCGGAATCAAACAAAAAGATATTGCTCTTTATGCAGAGTGTAATCCCTCTACCGTCAGTCGAGAGCTGTCAAGAAACAAAACAAAGACAGGAAAATACAGTCCAAAAGTAGCTCA
>NZ_AKFR01000008.1:0-23987 GCF_000277665.1 Capnocytophaga sp. oral taxon 335 str. F0486
AAGACGAACAAAAGACGAACAAAAGACGAACAAAAGACGAACAAAAGACGAACAAAAGACGAACAAAAGACGAACAAAAGACGAACAAAAGACGAACAAAAGACGAACAAAAGACGAACAAAAGACGAACAAAAGACGAACAAAAGACGAACAAAAGACGAACAAAAGACGGTGCGAGCCGCACGGGCAGATAGAGAAAAAACGAATAGATGACGAATAAAGAACAAATAAATGATGGTGCGAGTCGCACGGGCAGATAGAGAAAAGACGAATAAAGAACGAATAAAGAACGAATAAAGAACGAATAAAGAACGAATAAAGAACGAATAAATGATGGTGCGAGTCGCACGGGCAGATAGAGAAAAGACGAATAGATGACGAATAAGAAACAAATAAATGATAGTGCGAGCCGCAGAGGCAAATAAAGAATGAACAAAAGATAAATGGAAATAAAGTAAAGATAAGATGATTTAGAGTGTTATTATAAAACCTAAAAATCTTTTATTAGAGCTTGAAAATACAGGTAAATAAGGAGTATATAGAGTGTTATAAATACTCGTAAAAATAACTTCAAAAAAACATTAAAAAATATTTTTCAGTATCAAAATTAATTTGTACATTTGCACCGGTTTTTGAGAGACCTCTCAAAAATTGAGGCAATTTTATATTGCTATTAGATAAAAAAGAATTGTTAAATTAATATCAAATTTAAGACATTATGAGTAAACCAAAAACACTTTCCGTTGATAAATACGGAATTAAGAACGCTAATGTTCGTTATCAGTTAACTGCTGACGAACTACAACAAGAAACTTTGGATAAAAAATTAGGCGTTGAAGCTTCTTCAGGAGCTATTGCTATTAAAACAGGTAAATTTACAGGGCGTTCTCCTAAAGACCGTTTCATCGTAAAAGATGATATCACCAAAGATCGCGTATGGTGGGGAAGTATTAACATTCCTTTTGAACCTGCAAAATTTGACAAACTATATGAAAAAGTAGTAGCTTACTTATCTAACAAAGAAATCTACGTTCACGATGGTTATGTTTGTGCAGATCCTAAATACCGTACTAACATTCGTACCATTACTGAGCTTCCTTGGAGCAACCTTTTTGCTTACAATATGTTCTTGCGTATAGATGATAGCGAACTTCCTTCTTTCAAAGAAGATTGGTTGGTAGTAAATGCACCTGGTTTTGAAGCTGACCCTGCTGTAGATGGTACTCGTCAAGCTAACTTCGCTATCTTGAACTTCACCAAAAAAATTGCTTTGATTGGTGGTACAGGTTATACCGGAGAAATTAAAAAAGGTATCTTCTCAGCTATGAACTTTGAATTGCCTGTGTTCCGCAACACTATGCCAATGCACTGTTCAGCTAACGTAGGTAAAGGTGGTGATACTGCTATCTTCTTCGGCTTATCAGGTACTGGTAAAACTACTCTTTCAGCTGACCCTAACCGTCATTTAATTGGTGACGACGAACACGGTTGGACTCCTGAAAATACGGTATTCAACTTTGAAGGTGGTTGCTATGCTAAAGTAGTAGACCTTACTGCTGAAAAAGAACCTGAAATCTTTGGAGCTATTAAGAAAGGTGCTATCCTTGAAAACGTAATTATGGACGATAAAGGTGTAGTTGATTTCTCTCGCACTGATATCACTGAAAACACTCGTGTTTCTTATCCTATTTACCACATCGCAAATATCCAGCCAGGTTCTATAGGACACAATCCTAAGAACATCTTCTTCCTTACTTTCGATGCTTATGGTGTATTGCCTCCAATTTCTAAATTGACTCCTGAACAAGCTGCTTATCAATTTGTATCTGGTTATACTTCAAAAGTAGCCGGTACTGAGGTAGGTATCACTACCCCTCAAAAAACTTTCTCTGCTTGTTTTGGTGCTGCCTTTATGCCACTTCACCCAGCTGAATACGGAAAACGTTTGGCTGAGAAAATCAAAGAAACTGGCGTAAACGTATGGTTGGTAAACACTGGTTACAACGGAAAAATGAAAAGATGTAGCTTAAAAGATACTCGTGCTCTTATCACTGCTGCCCTTAATGGCAAACTTAACAACGTTGAGTACAAAGAATTGCCTATCTTTGGCTTCAAAGTACCTCAATCTTGTGAAGGTGTATCAGACCAAAGCATCTTGAACCCAGAAAATACTTGGAGTGACAAAGCACAATTCAGTGCTAAACTCAAAGAATTGGCTGAATCATTTGTACAAAACTTCAAAGACAAAAAATTTGCTGAAGGTGCAAGTGCTGACGTCCTTGCTGGAGCTCCTAAATTGTAATTATTTAGATAACCATATTCAAAAGGCTGTTCATTTAAGAACAGCCTTTTATTTTTGTTTTTTACTAATATTATTACTATTTTTGCACCCCAAATAGAATTTAAAGATAAAAAATGCTTGACAAATTAAATATCGTAAAACAACGTTTCGACGAAGTTTCGGACTTAATCATTCAACCTGATATTATTGCAGACCAAAAGCGCTATATCCAGCTCAATAAGGAATATAAAGACCTTAAAGAACTGATGGATAAGCGCGATGAGTATATAAACGTAACTGGAAACTTGCAAGAAGCTGAGGAAATTATTGCTGATGGCAGTGATGCCGAAATGGTGGAAATGGCAAAGTTACAATTAGAGGAAAGCAAAGAGCGTTTACCTCAGTTAGAAGAAGAAATCAAGTATATGCTTATCCCTAAAGACCCTGAAGATGCTAAGAATGCCGTAATGGAAATTCGTGCAGGAACAGGTGGTGACGAGGCTTCAATCTTTGCAGGCGACCTATACCGTATGTACACCAAATACTGCCAAAGTAAAGGCTGGAGTACCTCAGTAATGGACTTTAATGAAGGAACTGCTGGCGGGTATAAAGAAATTATCTTTGAAGTAACGGGTGACAATGTATATGGTACCTTAAAATTTGAAGCAGGAGTACATCGTGTACAACGAGTGCCTCAAACAGAGACACAAGGGCGTGTACATACTTCGGCAGCAACTGTAATTGTATTGCCAGAAGCAGAAGAATTTGATGTGGAACTTGATATGGCTGATGTGAAAATCATTCGTACTACTTCTACGGGACCCGGAGGACAGTCGGTGAATACAACCTATTCGGCTATTCAGTTGCAACATATTCCTACAGGCATTGAGGTACGTTGCCAAGATGAGAAATCGCAACACAAGAATCTTGAAAAGGCACTTAAAGTATTGCGTTCACGTTTGTACGAAATGGAGCTGGCAAAGAAGATGGAGGCTGATTCTGCTCGTAGGAAATCAATGGTTTCCAGTGGTGACCGCTCAGCTAAAATACGCACTTATAACTATCCGCAAGGACGCGTAACCGACCACCGTATAGGTCTTACCCTTTATGATTTGCAAAATGTTATCAATGGTGATGTACAACGTCTTATTGATGAACTTCAATTGGCTGAAAATGCTGAGAAGCTAAAAGAAGGAGATGTTTTTTAAACTATTATTGAAAAAGAAAATAGCAATATTGTTATTGTAGCGATAGTAGCTGTTATATTCTTTTTGGCAATCCTATTTATTTTGTGAGATGGCAAAGAAGTATTATGTAGTATGGGAGGGACACCAAACGGGGGTCTTTACCTCGTGGGCTGAATGTAAGAGGGCTGTTAATAATTTTCCGAACGCTAAATACAAAAGTTTTCCTACGGAAGAAATGTCACAAAAAGCCTATGCAGGGAATTATGAAACGTACAAAGGTAAAAAGATAGAAGAGCCTACTCTTTCATCAGATGCATTAAAACTTATCGGGAAGCCTATTTTGCCTTCTATTGCGGTAGATGCTGCTTGTAGCGGTAACCCTGGTATAATGGAATATCGGGGGGTAGATACTGAAACACAAGCCGAGATATTTAGGCTTTCACCTATGAAAGATGGCACCAATAACATAGGGGAGTTTTTGGCTATAGTACACGCTTTGGCATTCTTAAAACAACGCAACCTTACAATGCCTATTTATTCGGATAGTAAAATAGCAATGCGCTGGGTACAACAAAAAGTATGTAAAACTAAGCTTGGAAAGACATCTGATAATGCAAAAATATTTGAACTAATAACTCGTGCTGAAAAATGGCTACAAGAAAATACTTATCCTAATCGTATTCTCAAATGGGAAACCAAAGCGTGGGGCGAAATCCCTGCGGACTTTGGTAGAAAAGACTCTTAACTTTTCTTCTTAAATCTAAAAAATAAATGACTGATATTACTCTATCTGTACAGCCTACTTCGAGTCCTGATATTATTAAATTGGAGGCGAATAAAGCCTTAGTAAAAGGTAGTTACGAGTATAAAAATATTGATGAAGCTAAAAACTCACCCTTAGCAAAAGAGCTGTTTTACCTTCCTTTTGTAAAGACAGTATATATCTCGAGTAATTTTATTGCGTTAAAACGATTTCCAATTATAGAATGGAAAGACGTACAAGAAGAAGTGGCACAGCAAGTGTTGTTTTATTTACAGTCAGGGAGAGAAATTGTAAGTACTGAGGGTGAACAAAAGAAGGTTATTTCTATATATACTGAAACCACACCTAACCCTTCGGTAATGAAATTTGTAGCCAATAAACGTCTTGTTCCTACTATTATAGAATATAAGCATATAAAGGAGACTGATGAGGCTCCTATGGCTAAAGCTCTTTTCACTCAGTTTCCTTTTATTGAGGAGGTATTTTTTGATAATAACTATATTTCAGTTACTAAAAAAGATAACAAAGAGTGGGCAATGGTTACTCCTAATATACGAGAATTTATTAAGAATTATCTTTCAGAAGGGCATACCCTTATTTCTTCTTCTGAAATTAAACGACATCAGCAAGCAATACAAGAACGCCTACTGTCTATGGTTACTACTGATGAGATATCAAAACAAATTGTAGCTATTATAGATGAGTTTGTAAAGCCTGCTGTAGCCTCTGATGGAGGAAATATTCAGTTTATTTCGTACAATCCAGAAACGCATTACGTAGAGGTAATACTGCAAGGAGCTTGTAGTGGTTGCCCCTCCTCTACCCTAACCTTAAAAAAGGGAATTGAAGTCATCTTAAAAGATAAGCTACAAAACCCTTATATTAATGTAAACGCTCTTAACGGATAAGATAATTCTTCTGAAATAGAAAACCACGCCTTGTATAGCGTGGTTTAGTTAAACAATTGTTGAAATGTGTAGTGTTGCGGTTACACGAAATTCTTCTTATTTATTTTTCAATAAATCTCTAATCTCAGTAAGTAACTCTTCTTGAGTAGGACCAGCTGGTGTAGCAGGAGCCTCTTCTTCTTTTTTCTGTTTGTTTAGCTTGTTGATACCTTTTAGAAGCATAAACAATACAAGTGCAATACAGAAGAAGTTAATTACAGCAGCAAGAAACTTACCATAAGCTACTCCATTCCATACCAAACCTTCTAAGTGTTCAGCACCCGTAGCTTTCAAAGCAGGTGTTAATAACAAAGGAGTAATAACATCAGACACTAATGATGATACGATAGCACCAAAAGCTGCCCCAATGATAACCCCGATGGCTAAATCGACTACGTTACCTTTTACGGCAAATTCTTTAAATTCTTTTAAAAATCCCATAATGATTCATTTTAAGTTTATAAAAATAATTTGTTACTTAATTCGGGGCAAAAATAATACTTTTTTCGAAAATACAAAAAGAAAAGGGACGAATTTCACAACTGTCCCTTTTCATCACTAACTAAAAAACTCAATCACTATGATAGTTAAGTATAACTTTACACAGTCATACTAAATATTTTGGTATTAGGCATTTTGCGTTGCAAGTGCAAATCAAAAGCCATACAGATATTTCTAATAAAAGGTTTTCCCTCATCGGGGACTTCTATATGATTACCTGCTATATGCAGTAAACCATCGTTTTGCATCTCTTGTAGATGTGCTATTACTTCTGTTATTTCAGGAAACTGAAGAGATTCATCGTTCCAAGAAGTAGTAAACTGACACATCAAGTTGAGAATATGACGCCTAATAATTAAATCTTCTTTATTGAGAATATGCCCTTTACACACGGGGATTTCATTCTTCTCAAGACGTGCATAATAAGCATCTAAATCTTTCTCGTTTTGGGCAAAACCGTACCAACTATCGCTGATAGAAGACATTCCTAAGCCTATCATCACTTGCGTTTTGGAGGCTGTATAGCCCATAAAGTTGCGATGCAATTGATGATTTTTGAAAGCCTTATACATACTATCAGTAGGTAAAGCAAAGTGATCCATTCCTATTTCGGCATATCCTGCTTTCAATAAGTATTGTTTTCCTACTTCATACAGCTCTCGTTTTACTTCGCCTGTGGGCACATCTTCATCTTTAAAACCACGTTGCCCACTGCCTTTTATCCAAGGTACGTGCGCATAGCTATAAAAAGCAATACGGTCGGGACGAAGAGTGTTACTCCTATCAATAGTAAAGAGTACATCGTCTAAGGTTTGAAACGGCAAACCAAAGACCAAATCGTGGCTTACAGAGGTATAGCCGATAGCTCTGGCTTGCTGGGTAACACGCTGTACATTCTCAAAAGGTTGAATGCGGTGAATGGCTTTTTGTACCTTAGGCGAATAATCTTGTACGCCATAACTCACGCGCCTAAAACCTAAGTCGTAAAGCGTTTGTAGGTGAGTTTCAGTGGTATTATTAGGATGACCTTCAAAACTAAATTCGTGAGCATCAGCTTTATCAGCACGTTCAAAAATACCTTCTATCAAACGGCGCAACTGCAAAGGTTCAAAAAAGGTAGGCGTACCTCCCCCTAAGTGTATTTCCTTAATACGAGGGCGTTCTTCCAAAAAATTAGTGTATAACTGCCATTCTTTAAGTATTGCCTCTATATAAGGGGCTTCCATTTCGTGACGCTTAGTAATGCGTTTATGACAACCACAGAAAGTACAAAGACTCTCACAGAAAGGCAAATGAATGTATAGGCTAATCCCTTCAGTACTATTACTCTCAGTATAGGATTTTCGTAAGCTTTCCAACCATTTTTCAGTAGAAAAAGTACTACTATCCCAATAGGGAACAGTAGGATAGCTAGTATAGCGAGGTCCAGCTACATTGTATTTTTGAATGAGAGATATTGCCATTTTCTGTAAAAACGGGGCAAAGGTATAAAAAAAAGTGGAAAGTGAAAAGAGAAAAGAAAAAAATATAGATTCGCTAATACCGTAATGCCAATAATATCAAACTAATGACGAGAGACGAATGATGGAACAAGCTACACGGGTGAATAATTATAAGACGAACAACAAGAGGTTCTACAGTGGCTCTACAGTGGGTCTACAACGAACAAAAGACGAACGATGAACGAAGGAATAACGAACCTAAGGCAAAGGAAAGTTATTTGAATATTGAATATTAGACATCTATGTTTAGATTCGTTTGCAGAAAAAATAGCAAGACTCTTTTAATCTTGTACTTTTCTAATTTGACTGCAATATATTTAAAAGGTTTTCATTGAACCATTTATACCGATTGATAATCATAATATGAGTACCATTTTTTACTACAATAGCATTTTTTATGTACTGAATAGGAAAAACAGGATCTTTATCTCCGTGAATGTGAACTGTGTGGGGTAAAGGTTCTTTTTGTTGCCAATTCACTATGCGGTCTATTGACCAATCGAGATAGGCAGGGGAGCGCATTCCTATATATTTCTCGTATAGAGCTATTCGTTTGGTCATCAGTTCAGAAAAAGAAAATCTTTTCCAAAACTCCAAATCGCTGATAGTACGAGTGGGCAATAACTTATGCAGGTTTGTATAACGTGCCAAGAGCATTTTTTTAGGCAGTTCGTACTGTGTTTTTACGCTGGAAATGAGGACTATTTTTCGATAATCGTTCAGTTGCTTAGCTATCTCTTGTACAATAATTCCTCCAAACGACACTCCTAAGAGCACAGGAGAAGGCTCGGTAATAGCTACTGCAATACGTCCTGCATAGTGAGCTAGACTTTCTTCTTTTTCGGGAGTAATCCAGTCGAGTAAGTGCACACGAAAATTGTTGGGGAATTGCAAACGCTCGAAAATCTTAGGGCTGGCAGCCATTCCAGGCATTAAATAAATAGAAAGATTATCTTTTATATTCATTTGATATTGCTTTTTTACGAAAAATAAGTAACTTTGCACCAAATTTTAAATGAGTAACAGGTTATAGGTAAAAAGTAAAAACTAACAATAGTTAGGTATGTGAATGAGGTATAATGCTCATTTCTTACTTCTTATCTCTTATCTAGACAGAAGCAAAAGTACAACATTTTTGTCAAATAACGAATATTACTAATTAAAAACATAGTACAATGGAAGTAATAGACAGCGAATTTTCACGTCAATACCAAGCCAAAATCAACGGTGAACTTGCCTTTGTAGAATACGCTATTCAGGAGCGTAAGATATTCTTTACCAAAACATTGCTACCTGAAACGACGGACGAAGCGCTCATTGATGAATTCTTTAAAGGGGTAATAGCCTTAGTAGCTGAGAAAAAATATAGAGTGGTGCCCGTTTGCCCTGTAGCTATTGCTTTTTTTAAGCGTAATAAGGAGTGTAAAGACATACTTCCTGCTGGTATCAGGATTTAATAATTAATGATTAACGGTTAATTAAAAAACTTCGTTTTACATTGATTATATACAGATAAAGTATGCGAGGGCAGAGTATGTAAGGTATACGCTCTAACAAAAAGAGCAGGGCTCTTCCCCACTCTCTTAACTATGTAGATAAAAAAGAATTAATAATATATTATATGAAAGCCGTATTTTTAGACCGCAACACGCTCTCTGAGCGCATAGATGTAGATATCCCAAAAGGGATAGCCCAATGGGTAGCCTTCCAAAAAACAGCTCCCGATGAAATTGTTCAACGTCTCAAACCTGCTGATATAGCTATCGTGAACAAGGTGAAACTCGATGAGAGTATCCTTAGGCAGTTGCCTAACCTTAAGCTCATTCACCTTACT
This sequence comes from Capnocytophaga sp. oral taxon 335 str. F0486, assembly GCF_000277665.1. Classification (NCBI taxonomy): domain Bacteria; kingdom Pseudomonadati; phylum Bacteroidota; class Flavobacteriia; order Flavobacteriales; family Flavobacteriaceae; genus Capnocytophaga; species Capnocytophaga sp. oral taxon 335. The sequence continues at coordinate 9,016 of NZ_AKFR01000008.1, forward strand.
GCTACGGGTATGGATAATATTGATAAAGAGGCTGCGAAAGCCTTGGGTATAGAAGTGAAAAACGTAGCGGGTTACTCTACTGAAAGTGTAACAGAGCACTTCTTCTTGTTGTTACTATCGGCTATGCGTGCCCTAAAAACCTATCACACAAGTGTAGAAAATGGTACTTGGGAAAAAGATGGTCGTTTTTGCCTTACTGAGCCACCGGTGTTTGAATTGCATACCAAAACCTTAGGGATTATAGGAGTAGGCAACATAGGGAAAGCTATTAGTAAAGTAGCTGAAGCCTTTGGTATGAAAGTGCTATGGGCTGAACGCCAAGGTAAAGCGCCACGTAGTAAAGAATATACTGAATTCGACAAGGTATTGGCACAGAGTGATATCATCTCGCTTAACTGTCCGCTTACTCCTGAGACTAAGCATTTAGTAGATGAAGATTTCATCTCCAAATTGCGTAAAAAACCATTAATTATCAATATGGCTCGTGGGGCTATAGTAGACCCTCAGGCGGTATATGAAGCTATAGAAAGTAACCGCATTATGGGCTTTGCTACCGATGTGTTTGAAGAAGAACCGCCAATGGCTAACGACCCTCTACTAAAAATAGCCAACCACCCTCGTGTGATTTACACTCCTCACGTGGCTTGGGCGAGCGAATACGCACAAGATAAGTTATGGCGTATCTTGAAACGCCAAGTAGAAGATTTTATCGTAAAATATAAAACAGAACATAAGGAAAATGAAAAAGCATAATTTTAGCGCAGGCCCCTCTATCTTAGCACCTGAGGTATTCCAAAAAGCCTCTGAAGCCTTATTAGATTTTGAGGGGACTGGCTTATCGGTAATAGAAATATCACACCGCAGTCCAGAGTTTGTACGCGTGATAGAACGCGCTCGTGCATTAGCATTGGAAATCGCTGGATTGGACGATTCGTACACTGCACTCTTCTTGCAAGGAGGAGCTAGTATGCAATTTTTGATGGTGCCATACAACCTCCTCGAAACCAAAGCTGCTTATATAGATACAGGTACTTGGGCTAACAAAGCACAAAAGGAAGCTGCTCTCTTTGGTAATGCTGAAGTGATAGCCTCCTCTAAAGCCGATGGGTATAAGTATATTCCAAAAAATGTGACTGTCCCTACTGATATCGATTATCTGCACATCACTACCAATAATACGATTTACGGTACCGAGTACCACAGTTTACCTCAAACGAGCGTCCCTTTGGTAGCCGATATGAGTTCTGATATTTTCTCACGTCCGTTAGATTACAAGCAGTTTAGTTTGATTTATGCGGGTTCACAGAAGAATTTAGGAGCTTCAGGCTCTACCTTAGTGATTGTGAAGAAGGATTTATTGGGCAAGGTAAGTAGGAAACTGCCTTCGATGATGGACTATCAGTTGCATATTAAAAACGATAGTATGTTCAATACACCTTCTACTTTTGCAGTATATGTAAACCTATTAGTACTCGAATGGATACAAGCACAAGGTGGATTACAAGCCTTAGGTAAACGCAACCGAGCTAAAGCCGATTTGCTTTACGGAGAAATCGACCGCAATTCGTTAGTAGTAGGATATGCCAACAAAGAAGACCGCTCCCTAATGAATGTAGTGTTCAACCTCACCGATGAAAGCACCAAAGAACGCTTTGACGCTTTGTGTAAAGAAGCCAATATCAGTGGAATAAAAGGACACCGCAGTGTGGGAGGTTATCGCGCTTCTATCTACAACGCTTTGCCTTTAGAAAGTGTACAAGTATTAGTAGATGTACTTAAAGAATTTGAACGCACCGCGTAAAGAAGAATAATATGGAAAACAAAATAAGTCCGATATAAATATCGGACTTATTTTATATTATACAATATGTTATTTAATCTCTAAGGCTTTATAATCAAATGTATTAAGCTTCGCAACTACTACAGTTTACAAAATTCATCATCATTTCTTTTGCTACTGATTGACTGCGCTGATAGTACAAACTTTTAACTCCTAATTTCCAAGCCTCAATAAGCACTTTATTCACATCGCGAATAGGCATTGCTGACGGAATATTTAAGTTCAAACTCTGCGTTTGGTCAATGTACGCTTGACGCTGCGCTGCTTGTGATATAATTTCCATCGGTGAAATCTCTTTAAAAGTTTTAAACACATTCTTCTCTAATTGAGATAACTCTTGCAGGTGTTGTACAGAGCCATTATTCAAACGAATAGAACGCCATACTTCTTCATTATTAAGACCTTTTTCCTCCAAAAGTTGAGTGAGATACTTATTTTTGCGCATAAAGTTCCCTTTAGAAAGCCCTACTTTATAGTAATTGCTCGAATAAGGTTCGATACCTGGTGATACCTGTCCTAAAATAGCCGAGCTGGAAGTGGTAGGAGCGATTGCCATAGTGGTAGTATTTCGTCTACCATATCCTTTTAAAATTTCTGGTTCTCCGTAAATATGAGCTAACTCTTTAGTTGCCTTATCAGCTTCTTCACGAATGTATCTAAAAGCGCGGGCATTGAACTGAGTTGCCTCAAAGCTCTCAAAAGGTATCATATTGCGTTGCAAGTAAGAATGATATCCTAACACACCCAAACCTAAAGCACGGTGACGAATAGCAAAATTACGAGCTGCCTGTAAATAGTAATTACCCTTTGTTTTTTCTATAAACTCTGAAAGTACCGCATCTAAAAAGAATACAGCTAACTTTACTGCTTTGGTATCTTTCCATTCATCAAAGAGCTCTAAGTTCATAGAAGAAAGACAGCAAATGAACGATTCATCTTCATTAGAAGGTAACATAATCTCACTGCACAAGTTACTTGAACGAATGAGCATATCTTTATCTTTATACACTTGAGGGCGATTACGATTGGCATTATCGGTAAAGATAATGTAAGGTAATCCTTTTTGTTGGCGAGACTCCAAGACACGAGCCCATAGGCGACGTTTTTCTACATCACCATCTATCATTTCTTGCATCCAATAATCAGGTACACAAATACCAAAGAAAAGATTCTGAATAGGGAATTCTACATCTTTAATTTGTAGAAACTCTTCGGCATCGGGATGATCTATATCTAAATAAGCAGCAAAAGCACCGCGTCTTACTCCTCCTTGTGATACAACGTCCATAGCTGAATCGAACAACTTCATAAAACTAACCGCCCCACTTGATTTACCATTATCGGTAACTGCAGAACCGCGACTGCGCAATTCGCCAAAATAACCAGAAGTACCTCCCCCTATTTTGGTTTGCATAATCACCTCTCCAAGTTTATGAGTAATCCCCTCGATGCTATCAGGTACGTGCACATTGAAACAAGAAATAGGCAAACCTCTTTCAGTACCCATATTTGCCCAAATAGGAGATGAGAAACTAATCCACCCCTTAGTAATCATTTCTTTGAAAGCGGGCTGTAATTCGGGTTTATAAAGCCTATGTGCAGCAGCACTTGTAATGCGGTCTATTGCACCTTCTACGCTTTCTCCTTTTAGTAAATAGCCTCTATTGAGGATTTGTTCAGACTCTTCATTGAGCCACCAAATGTCTTTTTCTTCGTTCATAACTTTTTATTTTCGAGGTGCAAAGTAACAGCTTTATATTCTAATTTCACCCTCTATCCAAAATAAGTTATTAACAAAGTTTTTAACAATATAGCAAAATCAGCCTCTTAGGATAATTTTTTAACATACAGTTATACTTTTATATTACTTGAATAGCTAAAATAATAAAAATTAAATGTATGGGAAAGCAAAAACTATTAAAAATAAGAAGATATAGAAGAGTAGAAATATAGCTGTTAATTACTACAAATCAACGTGTTAAAAATAATTGTTATATTTAAAACAAAATAGTAATACGATTTTATCTAAAATATTTTGTTCTTTCAGATAACTTTTGTACTTTTGTAGCGTTAAGTATAAAAGGAAATCTTATGTCAGAACTAATTACTAGACCTATACCTATTGATGAAGAAGTAGTGTGGGATAAAACAAAAACTATTATCAGTACTACTGATAAGTTGGGTGCTATTACTGACGTAAATCAAACATTTATAGATGTTTGTGGTTATCCTGCGGTTGAATTATTAGGAAAACCACATAGCATCATTCGTCACCCCGATATGCCTAAAATCATATTTAAGATTACTTGGGATAATATTTTGGCGGGGAGGAACTTTCACGCTATTATTAAAAACTTAGCTAAATCGGGTAAGTATTATTGGGTAATTACCGATTTTGAAGTAGGCAGGAATATTATTGGGGATGTTGTTACTATTATGGCGCGTCAGCATTCAGTACCTAAGTATGTAATTACAGAGCATATTGAGCCTTTATATCAAACGCTCCTTAAACTTGAAAAAATAGGAGATATGGAGCTCAGTAATCGTTATTTTAAGGGCTTTTTAGAAAAACAAGGCAAATCATATATTGAATATATTATGGATATTATGGACGAAAGCAAGCGAGAAATTCACTTTGATCCTATCCCTAATATGCCTCACACTGATACTAACATTGGAGACTATGAAATTTCTGATGATATATTTAGTGAAGAACATCACGAAGAAGAAACTATGATGCAACGCAAGAATTTCTTTGCAAAATTATTTTCTACGAATTAGAATTTTGCAAATATCACAATAAAAATGAGAGCGTATCTATTGCAATAGATACGCTCTCATTTTTGGTTCTTTCTATGACTACGATTCTTTCTTGTCTTGAATTTCTTTCTTGTCGTCTTTTAATTTAGCTGACAGTTCCATAGAAATAGCAGAACGTTCAAATTTGATTTTTCCTGAAAGTGTTTCTAAGACACAAGTATCATCAGTAAGTTCTACAATGCGTCCGTGCATACCACTTTTAGTAATTACTTTATCGCCTCTTTTCATTCCTTCAATAAAGTTTTTTTCTTGTTTTTGTCGTCTTACTTGCGGACGAATCATAAAAAAGTAGAATACTAGGATTATCAATATAAGAGGTAGTAAACCACTGTTCATCAATTGTTGCATATTTATTAATTTAATTATTAGTTTTTAGTTATTTTAGAAAATTGTAATTAGAAACTTTTTAGCTTTTGGCTTTCAATTATAAAAGTCCTCTTCCTATCTTTTTTATTTGTTGTTTTTCTTCGAGTTCTTTATGTACATTTTTCATTACACCATTAATAAACGCACTACTTTTAGTAGTAGAATATTCCTTGGCAAGTTCTAAATATTCATTAAGTGTTACTTTCACTGGAATACTAGGAAAGCTAAGCATCTCACAAACAGCCATTTTTAACAATATACTATCTATTACAGCCACACGATCTTTCTCCCAACCCGTCATTCTACTAATAATTTCATTCTCCCATTTACTATCATTGAGCACTGCTTTCTTTAGTAAACCTGTAAGAAAATCTTTTTCTTCTTCATCTTTATAAAGTGAAGGAACAAAATATTTATCAGGTGAGGTAGGGAGCACTTCTCTAAATAACCTACTTATATAGGTATTTACAATGGGATAATCATCTACCCAAGTGAGATTATAATCTTCAATATATTCATATATTGTCTCATCGGGAGCTATAATTTCTTCAAAAATAGTTATTAAAAAAGATTTATCAGCTTCAAAACTGCTCTTTTGTTTGCTGTATTTCTTATAAAACTCACTTTCTATAATGCTTTTATATATAGTACGCACATACTCTTCGTGTATTTCCCAATGGTTTATACGTGCATCAGCAATGGCTTCTTGTAATAATGTATTATGAACGATGGCTAAGAGCAAAAGGTTTTCAGAGAATTTTTGATGTACTGTTCTTTCTTCAGTAGTAGCCAAATATTTTTTCTGAGCTACTTTGTGTTGATGAGTAGCCAAAGAATGCAGTTCAATGAAAAGTGATAATATTAATAAATATAGGTGTCGCATTTCATCAGCACTGTTTTGCAAGAACTTCAATTCTTTGTCTAAATCCTGACTTTGGCTCTGACGCATTGCATAAATTGATTGCATTACTTTTGCCCTAATATGTCGTCTTGTAAGCATAATTTGTAAGAACTTTCTTAACTTTATTTTGAGAGTGCAAAAGTAGAAAAAAAGGTTTAACGAGCCAAAAAAAAGCGCTAAAAAAGCACCTAAAATGTTAATTTTTTACTAAAAATCGCATTTTTTCTTGTTTTATACTTGCTATGATGAAATATATTACTACCTTTGTCCTTATTAACTGTATTTATAAGTTATCATATGAACAAATCAGAATTAATTGATGCAATTGCAGCAGGGTCTGGACTTACAAAAACCGACTCTAAAAAAGCTGTTGAAGCGTTCTTTTCAAGTGTTGAAAAGGCTCTAAAAAAAGGTGACAAAGTAGCTGTCGTAGGATTCGGTTCTTGGTCAGTTGCTAAAAAAGAAGCCAGAGAGGCTCGCAACCCTCGTACTGGTGCAGTAATTAAAGTACCTGCTAAGAAAGTTGTAAAATTCAAAGCAGGGGCTGAATTATCTGAAGCAGTAAACAAAAAGTAATTGCAGTAAAAAAGTCCCTTTCAGTTGAAAGGGACTTTTTTTTATTTATTAGTAGATGAGTTAATTAGCATAGAAACCTTATTTAATGATTAATGGTTAATGATTAATGGTTAATTTGGGAGAAGCTTATAGAAAGCTTATAGGAAAGACGAACAATGAACGAACAATGAACGAAGGAAAAGTGAAGTTAAGTTGATGCTAAAGTAGAGATAAGAAGTAGGAAATTGGTAGACTTCTGCTTTGCTAAGAGTCGTAGCCCAACAGGCAAGTCGTAGCACGATAGGCAATTAAAAACTTTGGCAAGGTGCAAAGCGCACGAAAGCGCAAATTAATTCTCTGACAAGACTATAACTAACATTACCAATATGAAAAAGAAGAAAATAGTAGTCCTCACAGGGGCAGGGATTAGTGCTGAAAGTGGTGTAAAAACTTTCCGAGATGCCGATGGTTTATGGGAAGGTCACGATATAGAACAAGTGGCAACACCTTATGGTTTTGAGAAAGACCCTGAACTTGTATTGAACTTCTACAACGGTTTGCGCAAACAGGTGAAAAATGTACAACCTAACCCCGCTCACTTATTATTAGCCGAGTTGGAAAAAGAGTACGACGTGGTAATCATCACTCAAAATGTAGATGACTTGCACGAACGTGCGGGTAGCCATCACATTATTCACTTACACGGCGAACTGCTAAAAATGCGGGGAGTAGATGACTCCTATACGCTATACAACTGTACTGACGACATTAAAGTGGGCGACCTGAGCCCCAGTGGAGCACAATTACGACCTCACATTGTGTGGTTTGGCGAAGATGTACCAATGATTGTAAAGGCTGCCGAAGAGGTAGAAACTGCCGATATAGTGATTATTGTAGGTACTTCATTACAAGTGTACCCCGCTGCCGGATTGATGAACTGTGCCAAGAAAGATACACCTATGTATTATATAGACCCACGTCCAAGCATCAGTAGTAAAGATAAAATCACTGTAATTAAAGACGTTGCTTCAACAGGGGTAGCTAAAGCTATTGAACTAATAAAAGAATTGAAATGAGTAACTTCCCAAAATTTATTTTAGGTGACAACACCGATATGCCCGACGCTATGTTCGTGGTGCATTTAGAGTATCCGCGCTTCGTGCTGAACTTAGACAACGACGAAGTAGAATGGCTGGAAGAGTTTGACGAAGAAGACACCAAAGAGTTAGAGGCTGAAAGCGAGAACCTTATAGAAGAAGCTATCGCTTTCTACGAACGAGAAATCGCCCGTATAGAAGAAAATGACTACTAAGCAACTCATACAGCAAATCGAAGCTAAACAATCGCTGTTATGTGTGGGCTTGGATACCGATATGACTAAAATTCCTCCTCACTTGCTTGAAGAGGAAGACCCACTCTTTGCCTTCAACAAGGCGATTATAGAGGCTACCCACGCTTTTGCAGTAGCCTACAAACCCAATACAGCTTTCTACGAAGCCCACGGCGAAAAAGGTTGGCGTGCCTTAAAAAAGACGATTGACTACCTAAACCGTCACCACCCTGAGATTTTCACTATTGCCGATGCTAAACGCGGGGATATAGGCAACACTTCAAGTATGTATGCCAAAGCTTTCTTTGAGGATATGCAATTCGATAGCGTGACAGTAGCCCCCTATATGGGAAGAGATTCGGTAGAGCCTTTTTTAGCTTTTGAGAACAAACACACGATTCTCTTAGCTCTAACTTCTAATGAAGGGGCTTTCGACTTCCAAACGCAAAAACTCAACGATGAAGAGCTGTACAAAAAGGTATTACGCACCTCACTCACTTGGCAAAACAGCCAAAACTTGATGTACGTAGTGGGTGCGACCAAGGCGGAATACCTAAAGGAAATACGCAAAATTATACCTGAACATTTCTTGTTAATACCAGGAGTAGGGGCACAAGGAGGCAGCTTGGAAGAGGTATGTAAGTATGGTTTGAACGACCACTACGGACTGCTTATCAACTCGTCAAGAGGCATTATTTACGCTTCTAAGGGCGAGGACTTTGCCAAAGTAGCAAGTGAAAAAGCTAAGGAATTACAACAGAAGATGAAATTAATGCTTAATGGTAAATGATAAGTGGTAAATGAGTAGTAATGAAAAGGAGCAAGAGAAATGACAAGTGTGAGAAGTAATAGGTATATCAACTTTGTACAAGTTTAAAACTTTGGCAGAATATGGTGATTAAAAACTAGTAAACTAATGACTAACAACTAAATAATATGATTACATTTTTAAATAAAAGCAACATTACACCAACCATTGAAGATGACGCTCACAGACTTTTTTCACTGTTGAGCAGGCGCTACCAGCAACGACTATCTGACCTTTTTCAGGACAAAACTAAAATGCCTTATGTAGTGGGTTACATAGAAGACGGTCGCCTACACGGAATGGCTTCTATGGCTATCTACAGAGTGATTTCGGGCTATAAAGGTTGGATAGAAGATGTGGTGGTAGACGAGATGGCACGTGGTAAAAAAATAGGCACTCAGCTCATACAACTTCTTATCGCCAAAGGCAAAGAATTGGGCTTGGGAGAAATATTGCTCTTTACCTCACCTACTAACGACGCAGCTATTAAGCTCTATGAAAATGAAGGTTTTAAACGCAAAGGCGCAGAGGTATATGTGAACGCTCTCAAACAAATGTACCCACCAGAATCTTGATATATTACTATTTCTTTGTATTTTTGCCCTCTGAAAGAAAACTATAAAAATACTATGGAATTAGTCCACAAGAATCTCGTATTGCCCAACAATGGCAAAAAGCTCTTGTTGCACACTTGTTGTGCGCCTTGCTCGGGCTCTATTATACTATCTATTCAGGCATCGGGGATAGACTTTACTATATTTTTTTACAACCCTAATATTCATCCTCAAAAAGAATACGAAATTCGCAAAGAGGAAAATATCCGCTTTGCTGAAAAGTGTGGCGTACCTATTGTAGATGCCGAATACGACACCGATAAGTGGTATACGCGTGCTAAAGGTATGGAATTTGAACCAGAACGGGGCAGTCGCTGTGCAATGTGCTTTGATATGCGTATGGAGCGTACGGCTTTATATGCTTACGAAAACGGTTTCGATACCATTGCAACCTCACTGGGCATCTCGCGTTGGAAAGACCTCAACCAAGTGAATGAAGCAGGCAAAAATGCTGCTAGCAAGTACGAGGGACTTACCTATTGGGACTATAATTGGCGCAAAAACGGAGGTGCTGCCTGTAATATGGAAATCTGCAAAAACGAGAAGTTCTACCAACAAGAGTACTGCGGTTGTGCTTTCTCGTTGCGCGATGCTAACAAATGGCGAGTAGCTAACGGAAGAGAGAAAATACGAATAGGGGAAAAATACTACGGAAGTGAAAAGTGAATAGTATGATAACTCCAGAAGAACTTACAGAAGGTCGTATCTTGCTTATCGATAAGCCCCTGCAATGGTCGTCGTTTCAAGCAGTGAACAAAATCAAATGGGCAATACTCAGACACTATAAGCTCAAGAAGATAAAGATAGGGCACGCAGGAACATTAGACCCGCTTGCCTCTGGTTTATTGGTGATTTGTACGGGCAAATTTACTAAGAAGATTACCGAAATACAAGACGCTGTAAAAACTTATACGGGTACTATCACCGTAGGGGCTACGACTCCTTCCTACGATAAGGAAACCGAAATAGATGCCCACTACCCTACTGACCATATCACTCCTGAACTGATAGAACAAGTGCGAATGCAGTTTGTAGGGGAACTCGTGCAAACGCCTCCTGTATTTTCAGCTATCAAGAAAGAAGGCAAACGGCTCTACGAATTTGCCCGCGACGGGAAAGAAATAGAAGTTCCTCAGCGCACTATCTATATTCACAGTTTCAATATAGATGCAAGTCTGTTTCCTAAGTTGCACTTTGAGGTGGTATGTAGCAAAGGCACCTACATACGCTCCTTGGCAAACGACTTTGGTAAAGCCTTAGAGTCTGGTGGCTATCTATCTGCATTGCGACGTACTAAGATAGGTGATTTTTCGGTAAATGATGCCTTAACGCCTGATGAATTTATAAACATACATATTCCAAAAATGCAAACAAAACCTATTATTCTCACTACTGTATTCGAGCGATTTATCGATAAGAATAAAACAACTCTTAATGACCATTTCGCTCGAAAAGAATCTACTTTGAACACACAAAACAATAGGAAAAAGTCTATTAATGAAGTGTATGAAGAGCGAGAGCGAGAACGCCTTAATAAACAACAAAAACAACAACACACTTCCGACCTTAATATAGAAGCTATTTTTCCTCGAAAAAAGAAGAAAAAGACCTCAGGAATCAAATATGAGTTTCGCTACTTTCTATCGATGTTTTCAAATACTGATAAGGCAATTATACTTACTTTACTGATACTTTTCGGTACGATAGTAACCCTTATGGTGATACAACTTAGCAGTAGAGAGAAAGAAATAATGATTGAAATGGCATTCACTCCAGATGATTTACCTTATGAACCTCCAAAATTAGAGGAACAAACTGAAGCGCCTGATCTTTCTCAAACTATGAATGCAAAACTGACTACTAATGCTTATAATCAAGCCAATGCTGACTTACGTCATACTGAGAATTTTAAAACTTTAGACGAAATAATGGCAGAGCGTGCTTCTAAAGAGATGGAAAGTGCTAAAGAAGAATTGGTGAGTAATAATAAAATGTCGTCTAACTTAGTAATATCGGACGATAATACTCTTCAAAAAACAACTAAAATTTCATCTGATAATAAAGTAAATAAGAATACTTTAGTAAAATATGCCTTATCTGGCAGGACAGGAAATATACCTAACCCTGTATTTACTTGTGAAAAAGAAGGGCAAGTAGTGATTATTATTACAGTTGATGAAGCAGGAAGAGTTATTAGAACAGCTCTTGACAAAATGAATTCAACTACTAATGATGATTGCCTTATAGAAAACTCATTACTATATGCTAGCAGAGCCAGATTTAATGCTGTAACAGGCAAAAAAGAGCAAACAGGAACTATTACTTATATTTTTCAAAGTAAACGATAGAATGAAATTACAACAGTTAATTTGCATATTAAGTTTCTTATTAATAGGAGCTTGCAAAAATGCAAATCCACCTAAGCAAGACGCTTTTAATATAGAACTGTATCCTAAAAAGAAGGAATACCACATAGGAGAAACTTTACAAATAAAAGTTGTGAATCCTAAGTTTGAAGGTAAAATAGTAAAGATTAGCTATCAGTTTCATCACCAAGAGCTTGTTGTTACTAATGAGAACATAGTACTTGAAAATCTAATGTTAGGTAAACAGCCTTTGGAAGTAACTGTATATACTGATAAAGGAGAAGTTTATAAAGTACGAAAAGAAATTTTACTTTTGGCAGGACAAGCTCCTAAATTGTATACTTATAAAATACTAAATGAATATCCCCACGACAAACAGGCTTATACTCAAGGTTTAGAATTTATAGGTGATACTTTAGTAGAAAGCACAGGGCAATACCGAGAATCTTCCATACGCAAATGGAATCCTTTTACGGGCGAAATGTACAAAAATGTACCTTTACAAGCAATGTATTTTGGTGAAGGAGCTACCGTTTTTAGAGATAAAATTATCCAACTCACTTGGAGAGAAAATATAGGATTCGTATATGATACTCAGCTAAAACTGTTAAAAACATTCTCTTACAATAAAAGTAAAGAAGGTTGGGGACTCTGTCATAACGGTAGTGACAAACTTTACAAAAGTGATGGTTCAGAAAAGATTTGGATACTGAATCCTAACACTTTTGAAGAAGTAGACAGTTTGCAACTATGTACTAATAAATCTATTTTTACCAATGCTAACGAATTAGAATTTGTAGACGGGAAAATATATGCTAATACTTATCTAAAAGATGGTATTATGATTATCAACCCCAATAATGGTGCTATAGAAGGCGTTGTAGATGTACGAGGATTAAAAGAAAAAGTAGAACAAACTCCTGATTTAGATGTTCTTAATGGCATTGCTTATCACGCTAGGCGTAATACTTTCTTCATCACGGGTAAGAATTGGAATAAGATATTTGAGGTAATTTTTATAAACAAGAATTAAATAACGTGAGCTTAATGTTTGTATTTTTTTATTACTTTTGCTCTTATGATTCCAGAGAATATCCTACATACTCCCATCAACTACCTGCGTGGCGTAGGCAATCAGCGGGCTGAACTCCTGAAAACAGAGCTCAGTATCTATGAGTATCAAGATTTGCTGAACTTGTTCCCCAACAGGTATATCGACCGTACCAAGTTTTACAAAATCAACGAATTGCAGAACAATAATGCCGAGGTACAACTCGTAGGCAAGATAGTAAACTTACGCACAGTAGAGTCGGCTCACCAAAAAGGTACTCGTCTTGTTGCTACCTTTGTAGACGATACGGGCGCTATGGAGCTCGTGTGGTTCAAAGGACTCAAATGGTTGCGTGAATCTCTAAAAATCAACGAACCTTATGTGATTTTTGGCAAACTGAATTTCTTTGGAGGCACTTTCTCTATGCCTCACCCCGAAATGGACTTGCTCAGTGAATTCAAGAAGGCAGGACACAGCAGTATTCAGCCCGTATATCCCTCTACCGAAAAATTAGCTAAACGCAACATTACCAATAGAGTGATGCGCCAATTAGTACAAACAGTTTTTGAAGAAATAGGCAATAGCTTTGCCGAGAATTTACCAGATAACATACTCGCTTCTATGAACCTCATCTCCAAGCAGGAGGCAATGCGCAATATCCACTTCCCTACAAATCAAACTTTGCTTACTAAAGCCTCTGTACGACTCAAATTTGAAGAGCTTTTCTACATACAAGTGCAGTTGGTACGCAAGAATCTTCTGCACAAACAGAAGTTCCAAGGACAACCTTTCAAGAATGTAGGCGATGCTTTTATGAACTTCTATAACCATCATTTGCCTTTTCCGCTTACCGATGCCCAAAAACGAGTATTGAAAGAAATACGCGCCGATGTAGGCTCAAATGCCCAAATGAACCGCTTGTTGCAAGGCGATGTAGGCTCTGGTAAAACCATCGTAGCCCTAATGACGATGCTTTTAGCAGTAGATAATGGTTGCCAAGCCTGCTTGATGGCACCTACCGAAATTCTCGCCAATCAACATTACCAAAACATTAGTGAACTACTAAAAGAGACAGGAGTAACTGTAGCACTGCTCACAGGTTCGTCTAAAACTAAAGAACGCAAAATGTTAGATGAACAATTACAATCTGGAGAGCTTTCTATCCTCATAGGTACTCACGCTCTTTTGGAAAACAAAGTACAGTTCAGAAACTTAGGACTTGCCATTATCGATGAGCAACACCGATTTGGGGTAGAACAGCGCTCGAAGTTATGGCATAAAAACACTATTCCGCCTCATATCTTAGTAATGACTGCCACCCCTATCCCGCGCACTTTAGCGATGAGTGTATATGGTGATTTAGATGTTTCGATAATAGATGAACTCCCCCCTGGGCGTAAGCCTATTAAAACTCTACATCAGTTTGAAAACCACCGTGCAGAGACTTATGAATTTATTAAAAAAGAGATAGATAAAGGACGACAAGCTTATGTAGTATATCCACTTATAGAAGAATCGGAAGCGTTAGATTTTAAGAACCTTACCGAAGGCTATGATTATATCACGGCAAGCTTCCCTTTGCCAAAATATAAGGTTTCTATGGTACACGGTAGACTCAAACCAGCTGAAAAAGATGTTGAAATGGAGCGCTTCCTACGTAATGAAACACAAATAATGGTGGCTACCACCGTGATAGAAGTGGGGGTAAATGTTCCCAATGCCTCCGTAATGGTAATTGAGAGTGCCGAGCGCTTTGGACTCTCACAACTTCACCAGTTGAGAGGACGTGTAGGTCGTGGCAGTGAACAGAGTTATTGTATATTACTTACGGGCAACAAAATGAGTAACGATACTCGTACACGTATGGAAACGATGGTGCGCACCAACGACGGTTTTGAAATTGCTGAAGTAGACCTAAAATTGCGTGGCCCTGGTGACCTAATGGGTACGCAACAAAGTGGAGTGCTCGCTCTAAAAATAGCCGACCTTGTAAAAGACCAAGATATACTAAGAGCAGCGCGCTTTCAGGCTATCGATCTACTGAAAGCCGACCCTAATTTAGAGTTGCCCCAAAACCAACGCATAGTCCACACACTCTATCAGTTACAACGCTATAAGAACCTCTGGACATACATTTCATAAAGGAGCTGAAGAGGTAATACTTACTACATTGTAATCTTTTTCTACTTTTTTTACCAAAAAATTTGGAGAGTTAAAAAAAAGTAGTACCTTTGCACCCGAATTAAACGTAAGGGTTCTTAGCTCAGCTGGTTCAGAGCATCTGCCTTACAAGCAGAGGGTCACTGGTTCGAATCCAGTAG
>NZ_AKFR01000009.1:0-30000 GCF_000277665.1 Capnocytophaga sp. oral taxon 335 str. F0486
TTTGTCAGCTCCTTTCTTTTTTAGTTCCTGCATTAGGTAGAATGTATTCCCTCCAGAAATAAAAATATAATCATTCCGCTCTAATGCTTGGGCTACCTCTTCGGTAGTAGCGGTAGAAACTTCTAATTCTTCTATGATAAGACCTAATTTTTCAAAGGCTTTTCTATCGTCATCGACATAAAAACGCACTTTTTCTACCAAACTTGCTGTTGGAATAAATGCTAGTTTCTTTCCTTTTACGGGTTCACCTGCAAAATCTTCAAATAATTTTGCTACTGAACTGAATGATGAGGTTAAAAATAATTTTTTCATTTGTGTTAATTTTTTCATTTGTGTTAATTTTTTCATTTGTGTTAATTTTTTCATTTGTGTTAATTATCCTAATTTTTTGGCGTCGGCTAAGAATTGAGCTAAGCCACTGTCGGTAAGAGGGTGTTTGAGAAGTCCTAAGATGGCGTTGAGCGGTGCAGTAATGACATCGGCACCTATTTTGGCACATTCGAGGATGTGCATTGTGTGACGCACAGAAGCAGCAAGGATTTGGGTCTCGAAATTGTAGTTGTCGTAAATGAGACGTATGTCCTCAATGAGCGAAAGACCGTCGGTTGAGATATCGTCGAGTCTACCGATGAAAGGCGACACGTAAGTAGCCCCTGCTTTGGCTGCCAAAAGCGCCTGACCTGCTGAGAATACCAGCGTACAGTTGGTACGGATACCCTTATCGGTGAAATATTTAATCGCTTTGATACCGTCTTTTATCATCGGTACTTTTACCACGATTTGAGGGTGAAGGGCGGCAAGTTCTTCGCCTTCGCGCACAATGCCCTCATAGTCGGTGGCGATTACTTCGGCAGAAACATCGCCTTCTACGATAGTGCAGATATCAGTATAATGTTTTAGTATCGCGGCTTTGCCGGTGATGCCTTCTTTTGCCATTAACGACGGATTAGTGGTTACGCCGTCTAACACACCCAAATCTTGGGCTTCTTGAATTTGCGATAAATTCGCTGTATCGATAAAAAATTTCATAATGTTATTAATTTATAATTGATAGTGTTTCATCAGCATTTTCTCGTAGGATTTGCTCGGTAAGAGTCGTTTGAGGACAATGGAGAACTTCTGCAAGAAACTACCTTGTTTGTAATGTACTTTTGGGTGTTTGGTATTGATGACTTTCAGTATTTTATCTGCCATTTCTTTGGGGTCGCCACCACTATCGACGTGCTTGTTCATTATATCAAGTTGTTTTTCATAGACTTCGGCATACGGAGAGTTTTCGTTTACAGGGGTGTGATAACGGCGAGAGGCAATATAGGTAGCATAATCGCCTGGGGAAATGGTACAGACTTCTATACCAAAAGACTTAACTTCCATACGTAGAGCTTCACTCATCAGGAGGAGAGCGCCTTTGCTGGCTGAATAAGCTCCACGAAAAGGCAAGCCCATATAGCCTGCAATAGAGGCAATGTTGATGATACGTCCGCTTCCCTGAGAGCGCATTGCTGGGAGAACTTGCTGTATCACAGTTATAGCACCATAGAGATTGGTAGCGAAAACGTTGTGCAACTGCTCAGCGGGGAGTTCTTCTACGGCACCCGTAACACCTACACCTGCATTATTGATGAGTATATCGATGCGACCTACTTCGGTGAGGATTTGCTGTACCGCTTCTTTGATAGAGGCTTCGTTTCGCACGTCCATTGGCAAGAGACGAAAAGGCAAGTTTTTACCTTCTACATTGCGCGCTGTTCCGTAGACCAAAAAGCCTTTGGAGGAAAGTAGCAAGGCGGTTTCTTTACCTATGCCCGATGTAGCACCAGTGATGAGAACAGTTTTGTTCATTCGTTTAAGAAATTTGTGCAAAGGTAGGAATAATTTGCCAATTAGCAAATATGTGAATTATCAAAAAAAGGCGTTTGTTATTTAATGTGAGTTTGATGTAAGAAAAGTGTAGCTTACGCTACAGAAATCTTACAAATCTTTACAAATCAAACAAATAAGCAACAAGCTACCTAAAGGTCTCGCACAGATTACAGCTGTGGAAGATACTAAAACCAACGGAGAAGAAATTGGACTAAATAGTAGCTACTTCGTCGTGAATATATTGTCGTCCTTCACAAAATTGAGCTAATTCCTCTTCTATAAACCATTTTACTTCCGTAGTAGAAGTTTTAGGGTATAACAGATGTACATTAGCCCCTGCATCGAGCGTAAAACAAAGTGGGATATTCGTTTCTTTACGGTATTGCCATATGCGCTGAATCACTTCTAACGTATTGGGGCGCATCAGAATAAAGTATGGAATACTGGTTTGCATCATTGCGTGCAGAGTGAGAGCTTCACTTTCCACTACTTCTATGAAACGCTCTACATCACCGGAAGCAAAACTTCTGACAAGTTTATTGATATTCTCATTGGCTTGTGCAAAACGCGCCTCAGCAAAAGGGTGACCGTGCATTAGGTTATGACCTACGGTACTGCTGACTTGCTTCTGACCTCTATCGATGAGCAAAATAGTATCTTGATAATTTTGAAAAACTTCGTGAACGGGTAGGGGATAGGGTATACTATATTCATCGGAACTTCCTATAATGGCAGGGTGTTCGCCCCATACTACTATACTGCCTCGCACACTTCGGCAGGCACTACCCGAACCCAAGCGCGCCAAGAAAGAGGCTTTTTGCCAAAAAGCTTCTTCTGCATAAGTTTCTCCTAACTCTTTAGAAATCTGCATTAAGCATACCGAGAGGGCAGCCATTGCGCTTGCAGAAGACGCAATACCACTGCTATGAGGGAAAGAATTATGTGAGGCAATGCTAAAATGATAGTCCTTTAAGAAAGGCAAGTAAGCTACAATCCGCTCGAAGAAAGTATGGATTTTAGGGTGAAAAGAAGGTTTGGGTTGTCCTTCAAAGCTAAAATCGAATGAAAAGGGTTCGCCTGAGGCAATAGAAGACTCACTCCTACGTTCATATTCAATAGAAGTTTCGGTATAACAATGTGTGAGTGTAAAGCTGATAGAAGGGTTCGCAGGGAGCTGTTCTCCCTTCTTGCCCCAATACTTTACTAAGGCTATATTACTTGGTGCTTTGAAAGAAATCATATTTAGGCAATAGGACTTAGTCCATAGGCGTTAGGGTATAGGCAATAGCAGGAAACTACTGACACATATTATTTTAGTTTTTATTACAATACTAAGAACTAAAACAAGGGTTTTTGTTTAGTACTTCTGAATCTGAGAATTATTACACTATCTCCCTTAATTTCATAGTAGAGTAAAAATCTTCCTTTAAAGAAAATTCGCTGATAAACATTATCTTCCTCTATGTATTTAGCTAAAAAATAAGGGTCTTCTTCTATTTCTTTCTGAACTTTTTCAGTTTCAATTGCTATCTTTTCAGAATAAGAGTCAGATTTATTGTTCTCACTCCAGAAATCTAAAGTGTTTTCTAGCTCTGTCTTGGCTTTACCCGACCACCTTACTCGCATATCTTTTTCTGATGTTATCGAATAATTCTTTTCCGTCTATCCAATTGCCTTTTTCGACGTCTTCACGCGCTAAGGCAATAGCTTGTTTATCCTCATTTGTTATTAGAGAAGGATATTCGTAAGGATTGGTTACCTCAATTCCTATGGTAGCAAAGTAATCAACTATTTGTTGATACTGCTCAAAGTCGATATTTTTATTTAATATAAGTGTGTTCACATTGTTAGGTTTTAGGGATTCAACTTTGCCAAAGGTGCGAGTTGCCTATATTTTAAGCTCTCACGGCGCGGTTCATCACCAAATCGATGTACAAATTCACTTTGTCTTTGAGCTCTTTGCGGTTTACGATAAAATCCAAGAAGCCGTGTTCGAGTAAGAACTCTGCTGTTTGGAAATCTTCGGGGAGGTCTTGCCCTGTTGTGTCTTTCACTACGCGAGGTCCTGCAAAACCAATAAGAGCCCCTGGTTCGGCTATATTGATGTCGCCCAGCATCGCAAACGATGCAGTAATACCTCCCGTTGTAGGGTCGGTACAAAGCGAGATGTAAGGTAGTTTGGCTTCGTCTAACTGAGCGAGTTTAATAGACGTTTTAGCCATTTGCATTAGTGAAAGAGCGGCTTCCATCATACGTGCGCCCCCTGATTTAGAAATCATCAAGAAAGGCAATCGGTGTTTGATAGCATACTCAATCGCACGACAAATCTTCTCACCTACCACACTTCCCATAGAACCACCGATGAAAGCGAAATCCATACAGCCTATTACAATAGACTTACCTTTGGAATTTCCTACGGCAGTGCGTACGGCATCTTTTAAGTTTGTTTTTTGAGTAGCTTCTTCCAAACGTTGGGTATAAGATTTTGTATCGACAAAGTCTAAGGGGTCTTTAGAGCTCATATTGGTATTGAGTTCCTGAAATTCATTGTTATCAAACAATATCTGGAAGTACTCTTTACTGCCTATGCGCACGTGATACCCATCGTCGGGACTTACATAGAAGTTGGCAGCTAACTCGTCCTGTTCTACGATGTTGCCACTGGGAGATTTAAACCATAATCCTTTGGGGATATCTTTCTTTTCCTCAGTAGAGGTTTGTATTCCTTTTGCTGTTCTTTTAAACCAAGACATAATTATTCTGTTTTAGTAAAGTGCAAAAGTACAAAGTTTTTTTGAAATAGCAAAAAAAGAGAATTAATGATTAGTGGTTAATGGTTAATGATTAATGGTGAAGATAAGGTAGGCTTTTTTGAGTGATTTTCAACTTTGGCAAAGTATGTAGCGATAGAAAGGCGAAGATAAGGCGAACGATGAGAGGCTCTACAGTGGCTCTACAGTGGCTCTACAGTGGCTCTACAGTGGCTCTACAGTGGGTCTACAGTGGGTCTACAGTGGGTCTACGCTGACTAATAGATTAAGAATCAGTGGAGGAAAGAGGGACAAAAGACGGTGCGAACCGTATGGGCAGATGAAGAATAAACGCAGAATGATTGAACCTATGGAGAAGGTAAGGTGAAGAATAATTGGTGTATTGAGATTTGTTTTGTATTTTTGCACCGTTTTTAAGAAAAGTATAATGACGACCCATCACCAGCAACATCTTCTCAAACGCCTTTTGATATGGCGTGTAAAGCATATTTCGGATAGGCGTTTTATCCTTATTCTCAGTGGAATAATAGGCATTGCTACGGGATTGGCTGCCTTGGCAATGCGCTCGTTTACACATCTTATTCAGTGGCTGTTGGACGACAAGCTCGCCCAAACTATTACTTATAGTTTTTACTTTATCCTCCCAATGTTAGGCTTTGCCATTGTGTATTTGGTAAAAAAATACGTGATACGGCACGATGTGAACCACGGAATTCCTTCGATTCTTTATGCGGTAGCTCACCAAAAAGGGATAATGAAGCGTTTTCAGGCGTATGGCAGTATCCTCACAGCACCTATTACCGTTGGTTTTGGAGGTTCGGTGGGGTTAGAAGGTCCGATGGTGGTAACGGGGGCAGGTATTAGTTCCAATATTTGCAGGTTTTTTCACATTAATCAATCTAACCGGATGTTGCTTTTGGCGTGTGCTTGTGCGGCAGCTTTAGCAGCTATTTTTAAAGTGCCTATTGCGGCGATACTGTTTGCTATTGAGGTTTTTGGATTGGATTTGACGCTCTCGTCACTCATACCGCTGTTTATCGCTTCCCTTTGTGGGGTATTCACTTCTTATTTCTTCTTT
The DNA here is from genome assembly GCF_000277665.1 of Capnocytophaga sp. oral taxon 335 str. F0486. NCBI lineage: Bacteria > Pseudomonadati > Bacteroidota > Flavobacteriia > Flavobacteriales > Flavobacteriaceae > Capnocytophaga > Capnocytophaga sp. oral taxon 335. Next base: position 5,713 of record NZ_AKFR01000009.1, read on the forward strand.
GGCAGTGAAGTATTGATACCCATAACCATCACGCGAGCTTTTTCATTGCAAGGCATTCCGTTTTATATTCTCTTGGGAGTAGTAGGCGGATTGATGTCGGCTTACTTTACCTATGTATACGAGAAAATGAATGCTGTTTTTAAGAAACTCACTTCGCCTTGGCTAAAAATAGTAGTAGGCGGAGGTCTTTTGGGGTTGCTTATCTACATAATGCCACCGCTTTACGGTGAAGGACACGAGATTATCAATCACCTAAAAGAAGGTCACCCTGAACTATCACTGAGTAGCAATATTTTTGGTTGGGACTTATCGAATGCGTGGGTGATTATCCTACTTTTGGCTGCCCTCACCTTTGCAAAGGTTATTGCCACCTCGCTCACCTTTGGTGCGGGAGGGGTAGGAGGTATCTTCTCGCCTATGCTGTTTATGGGGGGAGTGATGGGCAACTGCTTGGCGCGCATCATCAACGAGTTTCCTATTTTGGGCTATAAAGCAGAGTTGCCCAACTTTACTTTGGTGGGAATGACTGCCCTGATGACGGGGGTATTGCACGCTCCCCTTACGGCTGTTTTTCTCATTGCCGAGGTAACGGGAGGCTATTCGCTGTTAGTACCGGCGATGCTCACTGCTGCGGTATCGTTTTTGGTAGCCAAATACTTTAACAAATATTCTGTTTATACGATGGAATTAGGCAGAAAAGGAGAACTCATCTCGCAGAACAAAGACCAATCGATACTCACCCTAATGGATTTTGACCAAGTGGTGGAACACAATTTCACCCCCGTATATACCGATATGAAACTTCGGGAGGTGGTGTACAATGCTGTGCGCGAATCGAACCGCAATATCTACCCTGTGCTTGACCGAGAGACTGAAACTTTACAAGGTGTGATACTGCTTGACGACATACGGCACTTGATTTTTGAAACGGACTATTACGACAAGATTCCTGCCGTAGAACTAATGCAAAAACCACCTGCTGTTATAGAAATGGGCAAGGACAAGATGAGCACCGTAATGGATAAGTTTCAGCATACTGGTGCGTGGAACTTGCCCGTAGTGAAGGACGGTAAGTACGTAGGGTTTATCTCCAAATCGAAGTTGTTGAGCATTTATAGAAGGAAATTGATATATTTTACGCAGTAAGAGCTAAAAAGGTAAAAGGTAAATCAAGATATAGAATTAAGCTAATACAAGTTTTTTTATAGTCAAACAAAAATAGATTGCGAATAAAAAGGCTTGTTTTTTGGAGGGACAAATAGCCTCACATACGCTACTATCACAAGATTTACCCCTACGAATACCGAAAAAGTAGTTGGTTATCAGTACTATCAACTTTGGCAAAATTTAAAACTTTGCCAAAGTGTAGCGCATAAATTCGGATAGGCTATAATATAGAGAAACAAAAACAGAAAAAAGTTCTTGTTATAGGTATCTTATACGAACCTTATACGAACCTTGGACGAATCTTGGACGATAGCTATATCTATACATTTCTACACAAATACTATTTTTATAGAAAAACATTCCAAAAATCATCTTCATAACGAAATAAATATCTTTTTTAGTAATCTCTATGAGCTTTGAAAGTTGGAGCAGGGGTATTGAAAACGTTTTTAGAGAAAAGTATAAAGCAAAAAGAATTATTAGAATATATTATTGTATTTGTCATTAGTATTTGTAATTTTGCAGGCTCTATGGATATTATAACTCTTTTGAAAGCTGCGAGGTTGCGCACCTTACCCTTATCGGTTGCGGGGATTATCACGGGGAGTGCTTTGGCATTTCGCGAAGACCCTTATGCTTTTAGGTGGGAGATTTTTGGTTGGGCACTGCTTACCACTATTTTGTTTCAGGTACTTTCGAACTTTGCCAATGATTATGGCGATGGGGTAAAAGGCACGGACAATGAGCACCGCATAGGTCCTACAAGAGCTTTGCAGAGTGGGAGAGTTACGCGTAGGCAGATGAAGAGGGTTGTACTTATCACTGCTTTACTGTCGTTACTTTCGGCTACGGTGCTTATTTATACGGCTTTTGGAAGAGAAAATTTGTTATATATCTCGGTGTTTTTTGTTTTAGGAGTGCTGTGTGTGGTAGCGGCTATCAAGTACACTGTGGGGCAATCGGCTTATGGATATCGGGGCTGGGGCGACCTATTTGTGTTTGTATTCTTTGGGTTAGTGAGCGTGGTAGGCAGTTATTTCTTATACACAGAGAGCTTGAATAAGGTTATATGGTTGCCCGCTATTGCTATTGGCTTGCTGAGTGTAGCAGTGCTGAACTTAAACAATATGCGCGATTATGAGAACGATAAGCGTTCGGGCAAGCATACATTGGTAGTGAAAATGGGAATTCCGATGGCTAAATATTATCATTATTATTTAGTTATATTGGCGATGGTGGCAATGTTGGGCTTTTCGGTGATGCGTTTGCAAATGCGCTGGGAGCTTCTGTACTTAGTTGCTTTTCTGCCTTTAATAGGACATTTACTCACCGTAAAACGAAATACGGAACTCAAACAGCTTGATAAAGAATTAAAGATAGTAGCCCTGAGTACTTTTTTGCTTTCGGTACTCTTTTTTGTGGGGATTTTGATACATATATTTTAAGGAGAGTTAAACGAAAGAAGGAGATAGTAACGGACGTTATATATATTAAATAAATACACTAAAAAACATAATAACTATGGAGGTAACTTATTACGGACACTCGTGTGTGAGCATCAAAATAGGCGATACACATTTGCTTGTAGACCCCTTTATTGCTAATAATCCTTTGGCAAGCCATATAGATATCAATACGATTCCTGCTGACTACATCTTGATAACCTCGGCGCAACAAGACCATATATCGGACGTGGAGCAGATAGCTAAGCGCACGAAAGCGCAAATCATTTCGAATTTTGAAATCTCTAATTACTTTTTTAATTTGGGAATTGAAAATTCGCACCCTATGGACTTGGGAGGACTGTACAGTTTCCCATTTGGATCGGTGAAGATGGTACCAGCGTTGCATTCTTCTACCTTTGAAAATGGCACTGCTGGCGGGTGCGCTTGTGGGTTTGTAATTAAAACTTTAGAAAAGACGGTATACGTATCGGGGGCTACGGCTTTGTATTTTGATATGCAACTCATACCGGTGCGTTATAAGTTGGACTTAGCTATATTGGCCATTGGAGGTAACTTTACAATGGACGTGGAAGACGCTATTATGGCTTCGGACTTTGTGAAATGCAACAAGGTGTTGGGGTATCATTACGACACTTTTAACCTCATTAAGTTAGATGATAAGGATTTAGCAAAGAGGAGTTTTAAGGCAAAAGGCAAAGAGCTGATATTAACAGATATAGGGCAATCTATTTTTGTATAAATTATGAGGAAAGCGACGTTTGTTATAGCTTTGCTCTTTACAATATTTAGAAAAAACAGATTTTGCTCATTCATTAAAATTGATTACTTTTGCAATTTATTTTAGGAGACAAGCTAATAATTGCAGTAGGAACATCAATTAAATTGAGGAAGTAAAAAGAAAAATAAAAAAAGAATTTGGAATTTAAACCCTAATCACTAATGACTAAACAATGGAACTGATAAAATTACACGATAAGACATTTGAGCCTTACGTATCTGCCGAGGAACTCAACCAAATTACCGAACGAATGGCAAGCGAGGTATATCAAGATTTGCAAGAATCACGCCCTATTTTCATCGCCATACTCAACGGCTCTTTTATGTTCGCTGCCGACTTTCTAAGGCACTACAAAGGCGAATGTGAAATATCATTCGTAAAAATGGCGTCTTATGAGGGCACCCAGTCTACTGGGAAAATACACCAACTCATAGGGCTTTCTACCCCAGTGGAAGGACGTGATGTGGTAATCTTGGAAGACATTATTGACACAGGTAACACCTTAGAAGAAATTTACCGCATTTTCGAAGACAAAAAGGTAAAATCTTTCCGCGTGGCTACCCTATTCTTCAAACCCGATGCCTACAAAAAAGACCTCAAAATAGACTATGTAGGCAAGCCTATCCCTAACCGCTTTATTGTGGGCTATGGATTGGATTTTGACGAGATAGCGCGTAACTTACCCCAAGTATATCAATTAAACACTTCATTAACGATGACAAATTTAGTACTTTTCGGCAAACCAGGGGCTGGCAAAGGCACCCAAGCAGCATTCTTGAAAGACAAATACAACTTAGTGCACATCTCTACCGGTGATATTTTCCGTCATAATATCAAGAACGAAACCAAACTCGGCAAACTCGCTCAATCGTATATGGATAAAGGTGACCTCGTACCCGATGAAGTTACTATACAAATGCTACAAGAGGAAGTTGAAAAGAACCCTAATGCCGAAGGCTTTATCTTCGACGGTTTCCCTCGTACTATTGCACAAGCCGAGGCACTTGATGCTTTCTTAGAAAGTAAAGGTATGCGCATTCACGGTACTCTTGCTTTGGAAGCTGATGACGAGGTGCTCATCAAACGATTGGTAGAGCGCGGTAAAGTGAGCGGTCGCACTGATGACCAAGACGAAGAGAAAATACGCAACCGTTTCACTGAATATAACGAAAAAACAGCTCCTCTTATCACTTTCTATCAAATGCAAGGTAAATATCACACGATTAATGGTATAGGTACTATCGAAGAAATTACTACCCGCCTTTCTGAGACCATCGACAAAATAAAAGCTGAATAATCCCCAATGACCGAAGGCAATTTCACCGATTACGTAAAGATATACGCTGCCTCTGGCAAAGGAGGCGCAGGGTCTATGCACCTACACCGCGAGAAGTTCGTACCCAAAGGAGGTCCTGATGGAGGCGATGGCGGTCGTGGAGGGCATATTATCTTGCGTGGCAATAAACACCTTTGGACACTCATACACTTCAAGTTCCAACAACACTTTCGTGCCGAACACGGAGAAGCCGGAGGAGCCAACCGTAGTTTTGGTGCCGACGGTAAAGATATCACTTTGGAAGTTCCCTTAGGAACCATTGTTAAAGATGCTGAAACCGAGGAAGTACTCTTTGAAATTACTGAAGACGGACAAGAAGTCATCGCTTTGCGCGGTGGCAAAGGTGGGTTAGGCAACTGGCATTTTCGCACAGCTACCAACCAAACCCCGCGCTACGCCCAACCAGGTCTCCCTGGTGAAGAACGCGAGTTACTTTTAGAGTTAAAAGTGTTAGCCGATGTAGGTTTTGTAGGCTTCCCCAATGCGGGTAAATCTACACTGCTATCGGTAATTACTTCTGCTAAGCCAAAAATAGGCGACTATCCATTCACAACCCTCAAACCCAACTTGGGTATTGTGCAAAACCGCGATTACCAATCGTTTGTAGTAGCCGATATACCTGGGATTATAGAGGGTGCTGCCGAAGGCAAAGGCTTGGGACATTACTTCTTGCGACATATAGAGCGCAACTCGGTATTGCTATTCCTCATTCCCGCCGACAGCAAGGATATCATAGCCGAATACCACATCTTGTTAAACGAACTCAAAGAATACAACCCTGAACTATTAGACAAAGACCGCCTCATAGCCATTTCAAAATCGGATATGTTAGACGACGAGCTCACCGAAGCCATTCGACAAGAAGTAGCAACAGGATTAGGTGATACGCCTTTCTTGTTTATCTCGTCGGTATCGGGCAAAGGTATTCAGCAACTGAAAGACAAACTTTGGGAAATGATACAATAATATAAAAAGTCAGCTTTTATAGCTGACTTTTTATATTATTCAATTCCTTATAACGACTGCTTTCACATCAATAAATTTTAGGGTTCCACTGCTCGGGGTATTTAGGAGTAATATCCTTATAAAAGTTCTGTATTTCCTCCATTATTTGCTCTTGTGGGAGCGTTTGTAAGTCCTCTAAGCTAATGGTCTTCCCGATATATATCATTTTCTTCTTAAAATCACCAGCGCCTAAAACTATGGGTACTTGGGCAGAGAGAGCTATATGATAGAACCCCATACGCCACTTGTTCACCTTAGAACGCGTTCCCTCAGGGGTTACTACCAAGCTAAAGTCTTCTTTCTTAAAGAGTTCAGTAACAAATTCTATCAAGTGATTCCGTTGTGAACGGTCGATGCCAATCCCTCCTAACTTGCGCACTAACCAGCCATACCACGCTTTGGTATGCGCATCTTTTATAATGAGTTTAATCGGTTTTTCCATCTTCCAATAAGCCAAGATTCCCAAAACAAACTCCCAATTAGTAGTGTGTGGTGCTACTACTAACACACAGCGGTTTAAGGTTTTCAAATCACCTTGCAATTCTATCTTCCACCCCATTAGCCATAAGGCAAAGGAGCCAATCCATTTTTTCATCTTTATTCTGTTTATAACTCGCTTCTACGCGTAATATTTTCTATTTCACTACCAGTATTAGTATATTATAATCACTACAAAATTGCCTGTCGTGCTACGATTGCCCGCCGTGCTACGACTGCCTGTCGTGCTACGACCGTGTTACGACGTATCTTTCAAAAGTAAACCCATAAGCGTGCCGTTCGTCTTTTTCAAAACGCTCAGAGGCTACTAACTCCCATTCTTCACGGTTAAACTCAGGAAAGAATACATCAGCTTCGGCAAAAGTGTGATGTACCCGTGTGAGTTCTATCACATCGGCAAAGGGGAGGGCTTGCGCATAGATTTCTCCACCGCCTATCACGTAAGGGTTAGGGTCTATTGCCAAAGCCTTTTCTATCGCCTCTTCAACTGAAGAAACCACCACAGCTCCCTCTTTTGTATACCCTTTCTGGCGCGTAATAACAATATGTGTACGGTTAGGCAAAGGTTTGGGGAAAGTCTCGAAAGTCTTCCGCCCCATTATAATGCAGTGTCCCGTCGTGAGGTGTTTAAAATGCTTAAAATCTTCAGGCAAATGCCATAACAGTTGGTCACCTTTGCCAATAGCGTTATTCTCGGCAACAGCAGCTATAAGAGTTATCATATTTAGTGAATAGTGAAAAGTGAACAGTTAAAAGTTTGTAGGCGACGTATTAGTTTGCTCGTTATCTTTCTCAGCCTGTTCAGCTGCCAATTCCCGTTTTGCTTGTTCCTTTTGTGTAGCAAACTCTTTTTCTACTGCGGCTTCCATCTTTATGAGTTTCTTCTGTTGGGCTGCTATCAGTTGTTCGCGTTGCTTTTCTTCCCATTCTTTCCCTAAGAAGCGATGCAATACAAATACATTCATAGCGTGCCACAGCCAGATGAAAAGCCATAAGAGTATCGCCCACAAATACCAATTATAGGTCGCTCCGTAGTCTAATACCTTATTGGCAACTACAAAAAAGATACACCCTAACACGAAGGCAAAAAAGTGAAGATATAATAATCGTTTCTGCTTGAGACGATTTTCAACATTCTTGAAAAGTTCATATTGTTCGGGAGTGAGTTGAGTGTCTTCCATTCTATATCTGTTTTTAAGATTTTGGGGCAAAAGTAAGAAAAATATGCTATCTACGAAAGAATTATACGCTATTTATATTATTTTTGTCACTTCTTATCTGCTAATCTACTATTAATAAAACGCCTGTGTGCCTCACATAAATTTGCTAATTAATTTACCAGCCCTGCTACGACTGCCCCGTCACGCTATAACCTCACATTACCTCCGTCATTCGTCATTCGTCCCTCGTCACTACACCCCCTCTCCTTGGGAGAGGGACGGGGTGAGGATTCTTTTTCTTTCGCCTCGAAACCCCGTTTTTACCATTTTTCGCGTCGTTGTATAATACTATTAATCAACTATTTATATACTCTTTCTATACCAATCGTCCAAGATTCGTATAAGCTTCCTATAAGCTCTCTATAAGCTAACCCCACCCTTCTTACAGCCTTTTTTTACCAAAACTCCTCTCAACTCTCTTCCGAACCTCTTCGATATCTTCCGAATCCCTCAACCTTCCCCTATTTTCTAATTTGCTAATTTTCTCTGGCTGTCATCGCTTTTTCATCTCAAACTTTGCCAAAGTTGATTATTTCTGGTATTATTGGCATTATTCAGTATTAATGGTATTATAAGCGTTGTTATATTTATAACATCTCCAACTCCCTTTGTATAAAACCTCTTTTTTATTTTTATAGAAGCAAAAATGCTTTTATTTTTGCACTTTAATTCAGGATATACTATGAATCAAAAGGTAAAACGTGATGCCCCTTGCTCTTAACCAAAGTTTCAAACTTTGAGAATCTCAGAGCCTTTTCAAACAGATATCAAAAATAAATGAACTATGTCAGAAAATAAAAAATCCTTCGGTCAAACACTCAAAACTTTCTCACCCAACTTCTGGGTGGCAAGTTTCCTCCAACTGATGGAACGTTGGGGCTTCTACGGTATCTTTACCCTTCTCCCCTTGTATTTAGTAGCTTCAACTGACCAAGGCGGATTAGGTCTTTCGCATACCGAAAAAGGAAGTATTATAGGCAACGTAACCGCTATACAGTACTTTTTGCCACTCGTCTTTGGCGTGATAGCCGACCGTATAGGCTACAAACTCTCTTTAGTCATTTCTTGTACTATAATGGCGATAGGCTATTACCTAATGGGTGAAGTAAACACCTATTGGTCGATGTATATGATGTTCCTCTTTGCCGCCGTTGGAGGGGGCTTCTTCAAACCCGTTATCAACGGTACCGTTGCCCGCAATACCGATGAAAGCACCAGTACAATGGGCTTCGGTATCTTCTATATGATGGTGAACGTCGGAGGCTTCTTAGGTCCTGCAATGTCGTCTTACCTACGCACTACCCTCGGTTGGCGCATTATCTTCCTGCAAGCTGCGGTGGTAATGGTTATCAACCTGCTGGTAGTTTTATTCTTTTTCAAAGAACCTAAAATGGCACAACGCGACAGCAAACCTATCCTCACCGAAATCAAAGAATCCATAATGCACATTATAGAGGCACTCAAAGACCGTCGCCTTACCATATTGCTCATACTGATGGTCGGCTTTTGGACGATGTTCAACCAGCTGTTCTACACCCTGCCTAATTTTATCGAAGATTGGGTAGATTCCTCCAAAGTAAGTGCGTGGATTAACCATCATTTGCCTTTCTTAGGCACTATTCTCACCGAAAAAGGACAAGTAAAAGCCGAATGGTTCATCAATATCGATTCGTTTATGATTATCTTTTTTCAGGTAGTCGTATCCTATTTCGTAACCAAAATGACTCACGTAAGCGCAATGATTCGCGGTACGATTATCGGAACCATAGGGGTAACGCTCACTTTTATGTTCAATAATGTGTGGTTTACCATTATAGGCACTATGATTTTCTCCATAGGCGAAATGGCTGCTAGCCCTACGCTTTCAGCTTTTATCGCTCAAATCACCCCTAAGGGGAAGGAAGCCCTCTATCAAGGCACTTATTTCTTGCCTGTGGCGGTAGGTAATTATATTGCAGGACTTATTTCTGGTGATTTATACGAAAAATGGTCTGATAAATATACTTTACTAAAAACTGAACTCACAAATAAAGCCATTGCAATGCCCGAAAACCTCACTAAAAAGGAATATTTCGATTTGGCAAGTCAGAAGTTAGGTCTCAGTCAGTCTCAAATCACCGATTTGCTTTGGAATACTTATAACCCCAACAAAATGTGGTATCTTATTTGTGGAATAGGGGTCTTTGCTGCCCTATCACTATATGCCTATAACAAAATAATGGTAAGAAAAGAATCAATTTAATAAATCTAACTTTTTTCTTACTCTTACGTTAAACTCCGCTCTCGTTGCCTTTACCTCTCTGAGAAAGCCATCGAGAGCGGACTTTTTTTCGTCTTACCGTAGCCTTAGATTCGAATAACTTTCGAATAACCTCTTGATTTTTAAATATATTTCACCTGCCACACCTTTTACCTTTTTCCTTATTTGTTAAATTGCTAATTACGCCGTACCTTTGCACCTTGAAATTAAAAGTTAAACTTAAAAAACAAAACACTATGGATTTTTTAAAATTAGCACAAACCCGCTATACTACTAAACATTACAGCTCTAAACGTGTGAGCGATGAGGATATCGCCAAACTCAAAGAGATATTACGCCTCGCTCCTTCGTCTATCAATTCACAGCCTTGGCAATTCGTGTTCATAAGCGATTAGGCTACTAAGGAAGCATTCGCCAAAGCGTCGTTCATCAATGAAGAACGCGTGAAGCAAGCCAGCCATTTAGTAGTGTTTATGGCGAATAGTGCCTTGCCTTCATTTGAGAAAAAGCTCGCTAAAGCTGCTACCGAAACAGGACTCAACTTCTATCATAAAGTGCAGAAACCCAAAGGTGATGTAGGACTTTATGCGTGGATAAACAACCAAGTGTACATCGCATTAGGCTTTTTTCTCAGTGCGTGTGCTTCTATGGGCATCGATAGTACCCCTATGGAAGGCATCATTAATACCGAATACGACAAGCTTCTGAATGAATCTCAATACACTACGCTCTTCGCTGTAGCGATAGGCTACCGCGACCCTGAGGACAGCAATCAGTTGCACTTGCGCCCAAAATCGCGCTTGCCGTTAGAAGAAGTAGTAAAGGATTTTAAATTATAATTAGGGTCGTAAACTTTGCCAAAGTTTCAAACTTTGGCAAAGTTGAAGAGCTATACTTCTTTGTTTAATTTAAATCGATTTGTAAGATTTCTGAGGTAAAGCCTCATTCTTAGCAAGATTATATGCAACAAAAACGCGACATACGCGCACTGACCAAAGACGAACTTCGCGCTTTCTTCGAGAGCAATAGCGATAAACCTTTCCGTGGCAACCAAGTATACGAATGGTTGTGGCAGAAAGGCGTGCATACTTTCGAGGAGATGACCTCCCTGCCCAAAGCTACACGCGAGATGCTCAGCGAACATTTTAGCATCAACCATATCAAAGTAGATGTGATGCAGCGCAGTAACGATGGTACGATTAAAAACGCAGTGCGTTTGCACGACGGGTTATTAGTAGAGTCGGTGCTAATACCTACCGATACTCGCACCACCGCTTGTGTATCCAGTCAGGTGGGGTGTAGTCTCAACTGTTCGTTTTGTGCCACAGCTCGCTTAAAACGTATGCGCAATCTCCTCCCCGATGAGATATTCGACCAAGTAAAGGTAATCGATGAGCAGAGTCTCGCTTTCTTTGGTCGTCCGCTCTCTAACATAGTATTTATGGGAATGGGCGAACCGCTGATGAACTATAATAATGTATTGAAGGCAATCGACAAGATTACTTCGCCTGAGGGCTTAGGAATGTCGCCTAAACGGATTACGCTATCCACTTCGGGTATCCCCAAATTGATAAAAAAAATGGCTGATGATGAGGTAAAATTCAAATTAGCTGTATCTTTGCACTCGGCTATTGGCAGTGTGCGCACGGGCATTATGCCTTTCAATGAGCAATTTCCACTGGAAGAATTACGCGAAGCCTTAGCGTATTGGTATCAAAAAACCAAAAATCGCATCACCTACGAATATGTGGTGTGGAAGGGTATCAACGACCAGAAGAAGGACGTAGAAGCTCTGATAAAGTTTTGTAAGTTTGCCCCTTCTAAGGTAAACCTCATTGAGTACAACCCTATTGACGATGGGGATTTTCAACAAGCCGACCCTAAAGCTCTTGAACTTTACCAAACAATGCTTGAAGAGGCAGGCATCACTGTTACCGTTCGTCACTCACGTGGTAAAGACATCGATGCCGCCTGTGGACAATTAGCAAATAAGAAAGTGAATAGTGAAAAGTGAATGGTGGCATAACATTTGCGTCACATTACCTGTTACCTGTTACCTAAAAAAGAATGGAAGTATTTTTAATAAAAGCGGCTCAGCTGATTCTGAGTCTTTCAATTTTAGTAGTCCTACACGAGTTAGGACATTTTATACCTGCTAAACTCTTTAAAACAAGAGTAGAAAAGTTTTTTCTTTTCTTCGATGTGAAGTTTGCCCTTTTTAAGAAGAAGATAGGCGAAACAGTATACGGCATCGGGTGGCTACCGTTGGGTGGCTACGTGAAGATTGCCGGTATGATTGATGAGAGTATGGACAAAGAGCAAATGGCGCAACCTCCACAACCGTGGGAGTTCCGTTCTAAACCTGCGTGGCAACGCCTTATCATTATGGTAGGTGGTGTAACGGTAAACCTGCTCTTAGGCTTCATTATCTACGCGATGATACTCTTCACTTGGGGGCAAGATCAGCTCAAACCCGAGGGTATTAAGGAAGGTTTTGCAGTAACCCGCACAATGCGTGCTTATGGGTTCCAGAACGGCGATATTGTAACCGCTATTAATGGCAAACCCTTAGAAAGCGTAGCCGATGTAAGTAAATATATCTTGTTGCGCAATACCAGTGAGCTTACCGTAAAAGGACAAGACGGAACTGTGCGTACTCTATCTCTCCCCGATTCTATTGGGAAGATGCTCTATTTACGTGGAGAAACGACTCCTTTTAGTGTAAAAGTAAAACCTGTTATCGATACAGTAATAGTGGGAATGCCTGCCCAGAAATCAGGTTTACAAAAGGGCGATAAACTGTTAAGTATCAATGGAGAACCTATTTACTATTTCTCCGATGTAACGCCTGCTCTTGCAATGGCTCCTGAGAACACTCCTCTCACTTTTGCTATTGAGCGCAACGGAAAGCCAATGACTCTCAGCGTTCTTCCCGACAGTAATAAAAAAATAGGTATCAGTGGTATGCAAACCGAAGGGGAGGTACAATTTACCCATAAGACTTACAGTTTAGGAGAAGCCCTCAGTCACGGAATTGCATACGGTTACAATGTGCTACACGACTATGTAGCCCAGTTTAAATTTATCTTTACCAAGAAGGGAGCCAGTGAAGTAGGAGGCTTTGGTTCTATAGGGAAGCTCTTCCCATCGTCTTGGAATTGGCTCGCTTTTTGGCATATCACTGCCTTCCTATCTATTGCCTTAGCCTTTATGAATATTTTACCTATCCCAGCCTTAGACGGCGGACACGTGGTATTTCTCCTCTACGAAATGGTAACGGGTAGAAAACCGAGTGAAAAAGTATTAGAACACGCCCAAATGGTAGGGTTTGCTATTTTAATAGCCCTTTTGCTATATGCTAATGGTAGCGACCTGTATAGAGCGATATTTAACAAGTAATTAGGTAAGACTTTGCCAAAGTTTCCTGCCCGTGTGGCTCGCACCTTTGGCAAAGTTGAAAAACTTATAGGCTAAATGAAACACATCTACTTCATCATATTATTCTTGAGTTTTGGAGCACTGCAAGCGCAGAGCCTTGAGAAAGTACGCACCGCTTATACTACGGCTTCCGATAGCAAAGAAAACGCTGTAGCTTTTGTAGAGTTAATGGCTAATGCTCCTACTACCGATGTGGTGCTAAGTGCTTATAAAGGCGCGAGTAAGATGATATTAGCAAAATTTGGAGGTAATCGTATTGCCCTGCTCAAAGAGGGCAAACCGCTGTTAGAAAACGCTCTCAAACAGCAACCTCAAAACGCTGAACTTCACCTCATACGCCTCAGTGTGCAAGAACACTTGCCCAAAGTAGTACCCTATCGCAACGACATCACTGACGATAAGGATTTTATACTCGTACACTACGCTCAGCAAACCCGTGAACTACAAAAGTATATAGCTGGGTTTGTAAAGAAGTCGAAAGTGTTTAACGATGAAGAGAAAAAGAAAATGGGGCTATGAACTATTGCGTTTTAATTCCTACGTATAACAATGCTAAAACCCTTGCTCGTGTGATTGATGGGGTGTTGCGCTATACCTCTCATATTATCATAGTGAATGATGGTGCAACAGATGCTACTCCCGATATACTCGCGCGTTACCCCCAGCTCACTATTATTCATCTTCCTAAGAACAAAGGCAAAGGCAATGCCTTGCGCATAGGCTTTGACAAAGCCCGCAATTTAGGCTACGACTACGCCCTTACTGTCGACTCCGACGGACAACATTACCCTGAAGATATACCTGTATTTATAGCTGCTATCGAAGCGGAAAGCGAACCTACTTTATTGGTAGGTAGTAGGAATATGACCCAAGACGAGGTACCTAAGAAAAGTAGCTTCGGACATAAATTTTCTAACTTCTGGTTTCACCTCGAAACGGGCGTCAATCTTCCTGATACGCAATCAGGATATAGGTTATATCCTTTGCATCACATTCCTAAGAAATATTACACCGAAAAGTTTGAGTTTGAGATAGAGATATTAGTGCGCAGTAGTTGGAATGGGGTACAACTGAAGAATGTACCTATACAAGTGCTGTACGACCCCGAGGAGCGAGTATCCCATTTTCGCCCTTTCCGCGACTTTATGCGTATTAGCTTGCTGAATAGTGTGTTGGTACTCATTGCGCTTTTCTATATCAAGCCACGTAATTTCTTTAGAGATGCTAAGAAGAAGAGTCTCAAACGTTTTATTAAAGAAGATATATTAGAGAGCGACAGCAGTGATAGTGTGAAGGCAGGTTCGGTAGCATTAGGTGTATTCTTTGGCATTGCGCCTTTTTGGGGATTTCAAACCATACTTACTATTACTTTGGCAGTATTCTTCAATTTGAACAAAACATTGGCTTTTATTTGCTCGAATGTGAGTATTCCTCCAATGATACCGGTGCTTATTTTCACTTCTCTTAAAATAGGTACTTTTTTTGTGGGGGGCACGATTCTTCCGCAAGGTGACCTCACCACAATGGAATACATCAAAAACAATTTGTTGCAATACTTAGTAGGGAGTTTTACTTTGGCGATTACTGCTTCATTTGTTTTAGGAATGCTTACCTATGGTTTATTAAAAATAAAAAGTAAAAAAGCTTAGATTATTAGACTTCCCTTTTTAATTCTCTCACTACTTCGAGTTCTCTTATTATTTCTTCTGAGGAATCTAACGTTACTAATCGCTGGCGATGTTCTTTAAAATTAGGAATCCCCTTGAAATAATTAGCATAATGCCTGCGCATTTCCAACACTCCTTGTCGTTCACCTTTCCATTCTACCGACCATAATAGATGGTTTTTAGCAGCTTCTACACGATCGGATATAGTAGGGGAGGGGAGAAGCTCTCCCGTTGCAAAATAATGCTTTATTTCATTAAATATCCACGGATAACCAATGGCTGCACGACCTATCATTATACCGTCAACACCGTAAGTATTGCGGTATTCTAAGGCTTTTTTAGGACTATCGATATCGCCGTTACCAAAAATAGGAATATGGATACGAGGATTGTTCTTCACTTTGGCAATATAGCTCCAATCGGAGTGACCTTTGTACATCTGGCTACGGGTACGGGCGTGAATGGTAAGCGCGCTGATACCTACATCTTGCAGACGTTCAGCTACTTCTTCAATATTGATACTTTGCTCGTCCCAGCCTAAACGCGTTTTTACAGTTACAGGTAGATGGGTACTATTTACGACTGCTTTGGTAAGGCGCACCATCAAATCGATATCTTTCAATACCCCCGCTCCTGCACCTTTGCTTACAACCTTCTTTACAGGACAACCAAAGTTGATGTCTACTAAATCGGGGTTTACAGTGGCAACGATTTTAGCTGAGAGCGCCATTGCTTCTTCATCACCTCCAAAAATTTGTATGCCTACGGGACGTTCGTAATCGAAAATATCTAACTTTTGACGGCTTTTAATGGCGTCGCGTATGAGTCCTTCGGAGGAGATAAACTCACTGTAAAGTATATCAGCTCCGTGCATTTTACAGAGGCGACGAAAGGGAGGATCGCTTACATCTTCCATAGGTGCAAGCAATAAAGGGAAATCTCCTAAATCTATGTTTCCTATTTTAGGCAATTTTTTTAATGATTAATTGTTAATGATTAATGGTTAGCGATTAATAATGAAGAAACCTCTTCCTGCCCTCTCTGCGGGGGAAATTAGAGATGCAAAAGCCATACTTCGGGCGAAATCTTGCATATTGTTAAATGAATAAATATCATATTCCCACCCCTACAAAATATTGAGGTTCTGGTTGCCAAAGGGTACGCCCTCCGCTGAGGTCTATTTGAAAATTAGGTTTTAGGAGGTAGGCAAATCCTGCATTGATATTGTGCTCAGGAGCACGCATTCCATTATAGGAAGCGTAATACTCAACAAAACTCCATAGCTTGTTGTTGGGAGCATAATTGACCTGAGCAGTAACATCTAAATTCTTAAATTGTTCAGAGCTACGAGCACTATAAGCTAATGAAAGCTGGTCGGTAAGAGAGCTTTCGAAAGCTAAACAGACGTCGAAAGTATAAGTCTTGGCGTCTGTTTTGCTGTATTGCCCATAACCGATGAGTCCCACTGAGGGGATATAACGCTGTTCCGATTCGTATAAACGCTGTTTTATGCTGAAAGTAGTACTGCTAAAATCAGGGGTACGGAGGTCGAAATCGGCTTCTAAGCGGAGTTCGGTGTTTGTGATGAGTCCATAGCGTAACATTAGGTTATCACTGCTTTCTTCTTTGCTAAAAACTAAACCATTTTCTATTTGAAACTGACCTTTGGGCAGGGTGTATACGCCTTCACTTTGGTCGGGGCGATCGGTGTTGAGGTTTTCATCGTTTTGAGCAACTGCCAAAGAGGTGCAACATAAGGCTGTCGTAGCCAATAGTAAATTGAGTTTATTCATCTATTTTTTCGTATAAAAAGTTATTAAAAGGAAAGCGAGTGATGTGTATCTCCTTTACCTTTTCGTACACCACCTCACGGAATTCTTCAAGATTGTTTTTATTGAGTGCCGAAATGAAGAGTACATCGCGCCCCATTCGTTGCATCCAAGTTTGTTTCCATTCATCAAGAGTGAAGTGTTTTTTAGTGCGCTCGGTAGCCAAATCGTCTTCGGCTATTTCTTCATTGGTATACGCATCAATCTTGTTGAATACCATAATGGTGGGCTTATCGGCGCTGTGAATTTCGGCTAAAATTTGGTTTACTGATTGAATATGTTCCTCAAAATTAGGGTGTGAAATATCGACTACGTGCAAGAGCAAATCGGCTTCACGTACCTCGTCGAGGGTACTTTTAAACGACTCGATCAGCTGGGTAGGCAGTTTGCGAATGAACCCTACGGTATCGCTGAGCAAGAACGGTAGGTTTTCAATCACAACCTTGCGCACGGTGGTATCGAGGGTGGCAAAAAGCTTGTTTTCGGCAAAGACTTCGCTTTTGCTTATCACGTTCATTAGAGTTGATTTGCCTACATTGGTATAGCCGATGAGCGCCACCCGCACTAATGCTCCGCGATTACTGCGTTGAGTTGCCATTTGCTTATCGATAGCGGTGAGTTTCTTTTTGAGCAGGGCAATACGGTCGCGCACGATACGGCGGTCGGTTTCGATTTCGGTTTCACCAGGACCACGCATACCGATACCGCCTCGCTGACGTTCGAGGTGCGTCCATAATCCCGTAAGGCGCGGTAAGAGGTATTCGTATTGTGCCAATTCGACTTGTGTGCGCGAATAGCTGGTTTGTGCACGCTGAGCAAAGATATCGAGAATGAGCCCTGTGCGGTCTAATATCTTTGCTTTGAGAATACGCTCGATATTCTTCTGTTGAGCAGGGGTGAGTTCATCGTCGAAGATGACAGTACCTATCTCATTTTCTTCAACAAATTGCTGTACTTCCTCCATCTTACCGGTGCCGATGAAGGTCTTAGGGTTAGGCACATCAAGCTTTTGGGTGAAGCGTTTGAGCACTTCACCCCCAGCTGTGTAAGTAAGAAATTCGAGTTCGTCTAAATATTCCTTAGATTTTTCTTCGGTTTGTATTTGATTGATAATTCCTACAAGTACTACTTTCTCGTAGGTAAGATTGATTTGTTCTAACATTCGTTAATCCCATTTGTGGCGAGTGGAAATGGCGTGTTTGCCACTTCCGGTAAAGAACAAAGCTAAAGCACCGAAAAGGAATAGTCCAGGGAGTTCAGGAGCCCAACCACCGTGAGCCGTAACTGCGGTAATTTGACCTCCATACGCCAAAAAGAGCGTGCTAATTCCGCCGAGTACCATTATAAGAGCGGCTAAACGGGTTCGGAAGCCTAATATAATCATTATAGGAGCGATGATTTCGCTAAGATATACCCCATAGGCAATGAAGGTGGGAAGACCTTTGGCTACTAAGGTACTTTGAACATATCCAAAGGCATCGGCGTGTAGTAATTTGTTGATGCCGTGAGGAAGCATAAGCAAGCCTATGGTAAGGCGGAGGACGAGGAGTCCAAAATCTTTGTTTTTCATTTTATAAAAGGGTTTTTTAAGTTTACGGGTGCAAAGATAGAGAATAATTAGCAAATTAGCAAGTCGTAGCACGACAGGCAGAGAAAATTATCAAATTAGAGAATTAGCAAATTAGAAAATAGGGGAAGGTTGAGAGGTTCGGAAGGAAACGGAAAAATTCGGAAGAGAGTTGAGGGGAATTTTGGTGAAAAAAGAGTGTAAGATGGGTGGGGTTAGCTTATAGAGAGCTTATAGGAAGCTTATACGAATCTTGGACGATTGTTATAGAAAGGGTATATAAGTGGTTGAATCATAATGTGATATAACAACACAAAAAATGTTAAAATCGGGGTTTCGAGGCGAAAGAAAGAGAATCCTCACCCCGTTCACATACTCTCCTATTCGGAGACTTCTCCCAAGGAGAGGGGGAGTGTAGGGACAGAAAGAGAATAGGTGGGTTGGGAAATTAGAGAATTAGAAAATTTGGAAATTAGTAAATGAAGTGGGAGGTAATAGGTCTTAGGCAATAGGCACTAGGGGATAACCTCTCCCTTCTCACATACCCAGCTGTCGCTGGCTACCTCAATGAGGGGGAATGTGGCGACGAATGACGGAGGTAATGTGAGGTTATAGCGCGATGGGCGGGTAGAAAATTAGAGATTTTCTGATAATTGAAAAAAAATTACTACTTTTGCCGAACTTTTCACAGACGAATAATAGCAAAATTAAACACTATGCGAACTCTTGTTATAGGCGATATACACGGTGCTTTACGCGCTTTGGTGCAGGTGCTTGAAAGAGCTGATATACAAGCTGATGACTACCTTATTTTCCTTGGTGATTACGCTGACGGTTGGAGTGAGACTCCCGAGGTGATGGATTTTCTCATCGGATACCAAAAGAAACAGCGTTGTTTGTTCCTCAGAGGGAATCACGATGCGCTTTGCCGTGAGTTTCTTTTAGGGAAAGAGATGGATACTCTTTGGCGTTTGCACGGAGGAAAAGCTACTGAAAAGGCTTATCGAAATGTTTCGGCAGAGCGCAAAAAGGCTCATATTGATTTTTTAAACTCGCTTGAAAATTACTACTTGGATAGCAAAAATAGGCTTTTTCTTCACGCGGGATTTACTAATTTGCGAGGGATTGCTCACGAGCATTTCGAACAGATGTACTATTGGGATAGAACGCTTTGGGAACTTGCTTGTAGCGTTAGTCTTCCTAAAACGGATAAGTATTATCCTAACCGTTTGAAACTCTATAATGAAATTTATATAGGACATACACCAACGACGCGCTTGGGTACTGATAAACCTCTTATTTTCAATGGGGTAGCAAATGTAGATACGGGGGCGGGCTTCAAAGGACGCCTTACGGTTATGGATATTGAAACGAAGGAATATTGGCAGAGTGAGCCTGTTTATAAACTGTATCCAGAAGAACAAGGACGCAATCAATAAAATATTAAAAAATGAAGAAGTTTATATACCTACTGTTATTACTGCCGATGTGTGGTGTAGCACAAGAACAATTGCAAAATGAAAGTGCTATTTTTAAAGCTATTGAGGCAAAATTTAAGCTCGACAGACGTCAGGTGTATTGGGCACTTTATACGGAGCGAGGGCTAAAAGAAGATACGATACATAAGCTCGTGGTTTTTCCTTTAAAGAAAAGAAGTAAGGACAAGATGCTTTATGATGCTTATGTTGTTTTGTACAATCTTCAGAAACAGATGATAGATAACTACTACATAGGTGAAGGTGAATGGGAAGACAGTGATAGAGGGCGCTTACAGGGTTTGGAAGTGGCATCTCAGACGCCACTGTTGGGTAAGAAAGCGATTGCTTATCAGGTGAGGGTATTTTTCTCGAATGCTGATAGAAATAAGCCTATGGGCTCGGAGGTGCTCACCTATTTTATTAGTAAAGGGAAGAAGTTGCAAAAAGTGTTAAGCACTGATATATTTTCTTATACGGCTGATATTTCGGGGGGAGGAATTGCAAAAACTCCTTGTGAGGGAGAAAAAAAAGAGATGAGTAGCAAATTGCATATTTCAGAGCATAAGGTACGAGGTTTCTATACCATAGAGGATACACGTGTTACTAAGCATATAAAAATAGAGCGTGATGCGGAAGGTTTTTGCGCTGAGAGGGTGGTTGATAGTAAAGAAGATGTAATACAGATGCAATACAAAAAAGGGAAATATCAACCACAATAATTGCTATAATGATGAAAAAAACGGTGAGTTTTGTAGGACAAATAAAGAAATATTGAAAAATTATAAAGTTAGTAATCAATTAGTTGTATAAACATTAAAAATTTTCTTAAAAAAAAACTTTCAAAAAATTTGCTAGTTTGAAAAAACGCCGTACCTTTGCACCCGCAAAAGAGGAAGGTAAAGCCTCTGGAGTAGAAAAAACAACACGTACCTTGACATAATGTTGTACAGCACAAAAAAAGATTTAAAGAATTGAGTGAAACCTGAAGTCAATAACTTGAAGATCGGTTAGAAGATATAAAAGAATTTAACGATGAAGAGTTTGATCCTGGCTCAGGATGAACGCTAGCGGCAGGCCTAACACATGCAAGTCGAGGGGGAGGTTACTTTCGGGTAACAGAGACCGGCGTACGGGTGCGTAACGCGTATACAATCTGCCTTTCACTGGGGGATAGCCCGAAGAAATTTGGATTAATACCCCATAGTATAGTAGTGTGGCATCACACGACTATTAAAGCCTTGGTGGTGAAAGATGAGTATGCGTTCTATTAGCTAGTTGGAGAGGTAACGGCTCCCCAAGGCGATGATAGATAGGGGTTCTGAGAGGGATGTCCCCCACACTGGTACTGAGATACGGACCAGACTCCTACGGGAGGCAGCAGTGAGGAATATTGGACAATGGTCGGAAGACTGATCCAGCCATGCCGCGTGCAGGATGAAGGTCTTATGGATTGTAAACTGCTTTTGTAAGGGAAGAATAAGGAGTACGTGTACTTTGATGACGGTACCTTACGAATAAGCATCGGCTAACTCCGTGCCAGCAGCCGCGGTAATACGGAGGATGCGAGCGTTATCCGGAATCATTGGGTTTAAAGGGTCTGTAGGCGGGCTGGTAAGTCAGAGGTGAAAGCGCTTAGCTCAACTAAGCAACTGCCTTTGAAACTGTTGGTCTTGAATGGTTGTGAAGTAGTTGGAATGTGTAGTGTAGCGGTGAAATGCTTAGATATTACACAGAACACCGATAGCGAAGGCATATTACTAACAATTAATTGACGCTGATGGACGAAAGCGTGGGGAGCGAACAGGATTAGATACCCTGGTAGTCCACGCTGTAAACGATGGATACTAGCTGTTTGGAGTAATCTGAGTGGCTAAGCGAAAGTGATAAGTATCCCACCTGGGGAGTACGTTCGCAAGAATGAAACTCAAAGGAATTGACGGGGGCCCGCACAAGCGGTGGAGCATGTGGTTTAATTCGATGATACGCGAGGAACCTTACCAAGGTTTAAATGGAGACTGACAGGTGTAGAGATACGCCCTTCTTCGGACAGTTTTCAAGGTGCTGCATGGTTGTCGTCAGCTCGTGCCGTGAGGTGTCAGGTTAAGTCCTATAACGAGCGCAACCCCTGCCATTAGTTGCTAACGAGTTGAGTCGAGCCCTCTAATGGGACTGCCGGTGCAAACCGAGAGGAAGGTGGGGATGACGTCAAATCATCACGGCCCTTACATCTTGGGCTACACACGTGCTACAATGGCCGTTACAGAGAGCAGCCACTGCGTGAGCAGGCGCGAATCTATAAAGACGGTCACAGTTCGGATCGGAGTCTGCAACTCGACTCCGTGAAGCTGGAATCGCTAGTAATCGGATATCAGCCATGATCCGGTGAATACGTTCCCGGGCCTTGTACACACCGCCCGTCAAGCCATGGAAGCTGGGGGTACCTGAAGACGGTTACCGCGAGGAGCTGTTTAGGGTAAAACTAGTGACTGGGGCTAAGTCGTAACAAGGTAGCCGTACCGGAAGGTGCGGCTGGAACACCTCCTTTCTAGAGAAGACCGAAAGTTAATGACGAATTACGAATTACAAATGACGAACAGTTAGTTTATCGATTAAATTTGTAATTAATAAGGACTTGGTTCTTTAAATCTTGCTGACAACAATAAAATTAAGGTACAGAGTAATTGATAGAGAGAAAAATACCTCTTATCTCTTACCTCTTACCTAAAAGAACAAAGTCTCATAGCTCAGCTGGTTAGAGCGCTACACTGATAATGTAGAGGTCGGCAGTTCGAGTCTGCCTGGGACTACAAGCAAAAGAAGGAAATTTCTAGGAGTGAGCTAGAGGAAGGATCCTCTTACCTCTTACCACAATCTCTTACCTAGAGACAGGGGGAATTAGCTCAGCTGGCTAGAGCACCTGCCTTGCACGCAGGGGGTCAAGGGTTCGAATCCCTTATTCTCCACAACAAACGTACATTGACATATTGGGATAAAAAGCATAAGAGATCAATAATAGATTATTGATAATCTAACGAAAGAATTAAAAAGAATCAAAGAGAACGAGGTATTTATTTAATTGATAATAGATAATTGTTAATTGAATAAAACTACAAGCGCGAAAAGTTATGTAAGGGCGTATGGGGGATGCCTAGGCTCTCAGAGGCGAAGAAGGACGTGATAAGCTGCGAAAAGTTGCGTGTATTGGCACATACGATATGATACGCAAATCTCCGAATGGGGCAACCCAGTACATTGAAGATGTACTACACCGTAAAGGTGGGCAAACCCGCTGAACTGAAACATCTAAGTAGGCGGAGGAGAAGAAAACAAAAGTGATTCCCAAAGTAGTGGCGAGCGAAATGGGATTAGCCCAAACCCACTTTGTTACGGCAGGGTGGGGGTTGTAGGACCCAGATATAGGTTGTAAAGCTGGATTAGAAGTGTTTGGAAAGGCACACCATAGAGAGTGAAAGTCTCGTATAGGCACAGTTTTATAAATCTTATGGTTATCCTGAGTAGGTCGGGGCACGAGGAACCTTGACTGAATCTACCGGGACCATCCGGTAAGGCTAAATACTCCTGAGAGACCGATAGTGAACTAGTACCGTGAGGGAAAGGTGAAAAGAACCGTGAATAACGGAGTGAAATAGACCCTGAAACCATACGCTTACAAGCGGTCGGAGCAGCTTTAGGCTGTGACGGCGTGCCTTTTGCATAATGAGCCTACGAGTTACTGTTACCAGCGAGGATAAGTATTTCAGATACGAATCCGCATCGAAAGAGAGTCTGAATAGGGCGCAAATAGTTGGTAGTAGTAGACGCGAAACCTGGTGATCTACCCTTGGGCAGGTTGAAGCGCTGGTAACACAGCGTGGAGGACCGAACTGGTTGTCGTTGAAAAGACTTCGGATGACCTGAGGGTAGGGGTGAAAGGCCAATCAAACTGGGAAATAGCTCGTACTCCCCGAAATGCATTTAGGTGCAGCGTTGATGTGAGTTTAATAGAGGTAGAGCTACTGATTGGATGCGGGGGTTTCATCGCCTACCAATTCCTGACAAACTCCGAATGCTATTAAATGCTCATCAGCAGTGAGGGTATGGGTGCTAAGGTCCATATCCTAAAGGGAAAGAACCCGGACCATCAGCTAAGGTCCCCAAATATATGCTAAGTTGACCAAACGCGGTCTGACTGCACTGACAGCTAGGATGTTGGCTTGGAAGCAGCCATACATTTAAAGAGTGCGTAACAGCTCACTAGTCGAGCGGTTGGGCATGGATAATAAACGGGCATAAGCATATTACCGAAGCTATGGGGTAGTACAGAAGTACCTACCGGTAGGGGAGCATTCTATAGGCGTAGAAGCTAAAGGCGTGAGCCATAGTGGAGCTGATAGAAAAGAAAATGTAGGCATAAGTAACGATAAGGCAGGCGAGAAACCTGCCCGCCGAAAGATCAAGGTTTCCTCAGCTATGCTAATCAGCTGAGGGTTAGTCGGGGACTAACGCGCACCCGAGTAGGGGAAGTGGATGTACAACAGGTTAATATTCCTGTACCATTAATCTGATAAAAGTGACGGAA